>DATAZS010000416.1:0-2940 GCA_036271915.1 Polyangia bacterium | reverse complement strand
CGCGCGCGCCTTTGGATCGTGCTCGCCGCGTCGATGTCGATGTTCGGCGGCGCGTGCTTCTCTCCCAAGGAGCCCGCGTGCGCCTTCTCGTGCGCCACCGACGGCCTGTGCCCCACGTCTTATTCGTGCGGCTCCGACGGTCTGTGTCACCGCGACGACGGAAAAGGCGTATGCCTGCTCGATCCCGACGACGCGGCCGCCCCCGCGGACGGCGGTGGCCAGTGACAGGGCGGTTTTTCGCGTGGAGCCGCACCGTTCCGCCGTATAGACTCCGCCGCGGTTGACCATGAGCATCCTGGATTTCTTCTCGAAGCAGGGTCGGACGGAGCGCGCGCGCGCCAGCAACATCAAGGGCGCCGTCGCCAAGTTCTCGCAGTCGGCCGATCGTTTTCGTGCGCTTCAGGCGCTGCGAGACGACGGGTCGTCGGAGGCCATCTACGGCCTGCTGCGGCGCTTCGGCATGATGTACGACAAGACCATCGAGGACGAGCAGGAGAAGGACTGGGTCTTCGAGGTGCTGAGCGCGAAGGGCATCGCGATCTTGCCGTCGCTCAAGAAGTACATGAGCGAGGCCGAGTCGATCTCCTGGCCGCTGCGCCTGCTCGACAAGGTCGCCGACCGCGAGACCGAGCTCGCGGCGCTGCGTGAGATCCTCGAGCGCCACGAGCCGGGCTACGAGCGCGATCCCACGAAGAAGATCCAGCTGCTCAACCACCTCGCGGGCTTGTCGGACAAGCGCGTGCCGCCCCTCGTCGCGCCCTACCTCGCCGACATGGACGAGGGCGTCCGCTACGCCGCCGTCGAGGCGCTCGTCCGCCAGGGCGACGAGGCCGCCGCCGCCGCGCCCTTGCTCGCGCGCTTCGTGAACCCCGAAGAGGACAGCCTGCGCAACCGCCTGCAGATCGCCGAGGGCTTCGCCGACCGCGGCTGGATCGTGCCGGCGGCGTCTCGCGAGGGTGTGCTCAAGTTCCTGCCCGAGCAGTTCAAGCTCGTGAAGGTCGATCGCAACGGCGATCGGATCGAAAAGAAACCCTCAGCGAAGGACTAGCGCAGTTGCCCAAGCGGACCGACATCAAGACCGTCATGCTGATCGGCTCGGGGCCGATCGTGATCGGCCAGGCCTGCGAGTTCGACTACTCGGGCACGCAAGGCGTGAAGGCGCTCAAAGAAGAGGGCTATCGCGTCGTGCTCGTGAACTCGAACCCGGCGACGATCATGACGGACCCGGAGATCGCCGACCGCACGTACATCGAGCCGCTCACGGTCGACGTGCTCACGACGGTCATCGAGCGCGAGCGCCCGGACGCGCTGCTGCCGACGCTCGGCGGGCAGACGGCGCTCAACCTCGCGCTCGAGCTGCACAAGGCGGGGGTTCTGGATGCCTACGGCGTAAAACTGATCGGAGCCCAAGTGCATGCGATCGAGAAGGCGGAAGACCGCCTCCTCTTTAAGGAGGCGATGCAGAAGATCGGCCTCGCCGTGCCGTGGTCGGGCTACGCGCACAACATGGAAGAGGCGCGCGCCATCCACGCGCAGATGGTCGCGCAGACGGGGACGGCGTTCCCCGTCCTGCTGCGGCCGTCGTTCACGCTGGGCGGCTCGGGCGCCGCCATCGTCTGGAACGCCGATGAGTTCGAGTCGAAGATGCAGTGGGGCCTGCAGCAGAGCCCGCGCGGGGAGGTCCTCGTCGAGCAATCGGTGCTCGGCTGGAAGGAGTACGAGCTCGAGGTCGTCCGCGACAAGAAGGACAACGCCGTCATCATCTGCTCGATCGAGAACTTCGATCCGATGGGCGTGCACACGGGCGACTCGATCACGGTCGCGCCCGCGATGACGTTGACCGACAAGGAGTACCAGGTCATGCGCGACGCCGCGCTGGCCGTCATCCGCGAGATCGGCGTCGAGACGGGCGGCTCGAACATCCAGTTCGCCGTCAACCCCGAGAACGGTCAGATGATCGTCATCGAGATGAACCCGCGCGTGTCGCGCTCGAGCGCGCTCGCGTCGAAGGCGACCGGCTTCCCGATCGCGAAGATCGCGACGAAGCTGGCCGTCGGCTACACGCTCGACGAGATCCAGAACGACATCACGCGTGAGTCGCCGGCCTGCTTCGAGCCATCAATCGATTATGTGGTGACGAAGGTGCCGCGCTTCGCGTTCGAGAAGTTCCCGGGCGCCGACACCGAGCTCGGCCCGCAGATGAAGTCCGTCGGCGAGGTCATGGCGATCGGCCGCACGTTCAAGGAGAGCCTGGGCAAGGCCATCCGCTCGATGGAGATCGGCCGCTGGGGCTTCGACCTCGACAACGTGCCGGAGCTCTCCGAGCTCAAGCGCCTCATCGTGCGCCCGGGCCCCGAGCGCCTGTGGCAGCTCGCCGAGGCCATGCGCGCGGGCCTCACGAACGACGAGGCCTTCACGCTCACGAAGATCGATCCGTGGTTCCTCACGCAGCTGCGCACGCTCGTCGACGAGGACGAGATGGCGCGCGCCGACGGCGTCGAGGAGGGCGCGAAGATGCTCGACGACGCCGAGGCGCTCGCGCGCCGCAAGCGGCTCGGCATGTCGGACCGCCGGCTCATGAAGCTCTCGGGCACGTCCGAGGAGCAGGTGCGCCAGGCGCGCCTCAAGCACGGCATCCGCCCCGTCTTCAAGCGCGTCGACACCTGCGCCGCCGAGTTCGAGGCGCAGACGCCGTACATGTACTCGACCTACGAGGTGCCGCAGGAGGAGACGGTCGACGGCAAGAAGATCGTGAGCGTCGAGAACGAAGCGCGCCCGACGGGCAAGAAGAAGATCGTGATCCTGGGCGGCGGCCCCAACCGCATCGGCCAGGGCATCGAGTTCGACTACTGCTGCGTCCACGCCGTGCAGGCGCTGCGCGAGGACGGCTACGAGACCATCATGATCAACTGCAACCCCGAGACGGTGTCGACCGACTAC
>DATAZS010000415.1:0-4803 GCA_036271915.1 Polyangia bacterium | reverse complement strand
TCCGCCGTTCGTAGGGTCGGTCGGTCATGATGGGGCCGTGTTGCTGTCCCACGACGAAGCTCCGCCGTTCGACGCGCAGGGCGGCGACGGGCAGTCCGCCTTCTTCCTGATCTGCGATCACGCGAGCCGGTCGTTGCCACGCGCGCTCGGGACGCTCGGGCTGTCGTCGGACGACCAGGCTCGCCACATCGCGTGGGACATCGGCGCGCTCGGCGTCGCGCAGCGCTTGGCGACGGCGCTCGACGCCCCCCTCGTGTGGCAGCGCTACTCGCGGCTCGTCGTCGACTGCAATCGTGCGCTCGATGCCCCGGACTCCATCGCGACGCGCAGCGAGCGGACCGCGATCCCGGGGAACGTCGACCTCGAACCCGCCGCCGCGGCCGCGCGCGCCGCCGAGATCTTTCACCCCTACCACGACGCGATCCGCGCCTCGCTCGATCGACGCGAGCAGGCGGGGCGCGCGACGATCCTCGTCGCCGTCCACAGCTTCACGCCCTCGTTCTTGGACGTCGCGCGACCGTGGCACATCGGCGTGCTCTCCAACCGCGACCGGCGCGTCGCCGCGCCACTCCTCGAGCTGCTGCGTCGCGAAGGGGATCTGGTGGTCGGCGACAACCAACCCTACGCCGTGACCGATACCTCCGACTTCTCGATCAATCACCACGGCGATCGCCGTGGGTTGCCGCATGTCGAGATCGAGATTCGGCAGGATCTGATCACCGACGACGTGGAACAGCAAGTGTGGGCGGCGCGCCTCGCGCGTTTGCTGGCGGCGGCCGTCCAGGCTCTTCCGCTCCAACGCGCGTGAACGATAGGCCCGCGTCTTCGCGCCGGCGTCCAAGGCCCGCCGAGCGACCGAGCTCGACAATCGGCGTCGCGTGCTTGCGCCAGCCCCGCGTGGGGCTTAAGTACATGAATCGGTTTTCATCCGCGGATGAATGGCCGGTCGATTTGGCCAGCGTGACGACCTGGTGGACACCGCCAGGGAGCACACATGGACCAATCCAAGAAGATGAGCGGCCCGCATTTCGAGCGCGGGTCGACGATGCAGGCGGCCTCATGAAGGCGTCCAACGACGCGGCCAAGGATCTCAAGTTCAAGGATCTCTATTTCCGAGATTTCTCGACAGGCCTCGGGTTGCTCGACGACGGCACCGTCGTTCGTTTCATCTACGAGGGACCGCGAGGCGGAGGCAACGCGTTCACGTTGCGGGTCTACCCGGTCGACATCAAGGACGAGCGAGACACCTCACCGTCGATGTTCAACCCGACGCCGTGAGGCGCGAGCTGTTCAGCGCGCCGAGAGATACTCCTCGCGCACCATGACGCCCGTGGGGGCGAGGTTGGTGGCCGAGATCGTCGCGCGGTAATCCCGAAACACGTGCGCCGCGACGTAGGTCGCGAGCTGGCCGCTCGACAGGTGGGCCGCCGTGGGCTGACCCGCGAGCGTCGTCGGCGTGCCGAGCGCGGCCACGGCCGCGATCTCGAGCGCGCTCGCCGTCGTCGCGGCCTTCGCGCCGCTGAGGCGCCGACGCAGGGTCTGAACATTGACGAGCCAGCCGCTCGCGTTGAATTCGAACGTCGCCTCCTCGAGCGGACCGAGATCGTCGGGCTCCCCGACGGCCGCGGCGGGAACGTCGGTGCAGCGCTGAAGCGTCTCGTTCCCCGCGATCGACTTGCAGGTGACGTCGTGACCTTTGGCCCAAGCGGCGACGTCGGTCTTCGTCGAGGTGTCGAGCGTGAACCCGAGCGCGGGACGCACGGGCGCCATCGCAGACGCAGAGGCGCGGATCGCGGTCGCGCCGACGGCGTGGGCGCGGTCGATCTGCTCGGGCGTGCCGCGCATGATGGGGCAAATTCCACCGGGCATGACCTTTCGAAGCAGGGGCGCCGCGAAGGGCATGTGCAGCACGCCGATCAAACCCGTGAGACCCGCGAGGGATCCGGCGGCGATCAGGCTCCTGCGCAGCCAGCGGCGCGATCGCGGCGCGACCTGAGACGGCCGACGAGCGGAGCTGAGCTGAACAGAACCGTCAGTCGAGGCGAAGGAAGTCATCGAGGGCGCTCCGATCGTGGTGAAGTTACGTGAGCTGATTCGAAAGAACGCGCACGCGGAGCGCGAGCCCCCGCGTGCGCCTGGACCAAGGTCAGTTCGGGTACGGCCCGAGCGTCGCCGAGGCGCCCGCCGTCACGATCGCGGGCTTCTGGCTCGTGAGGGCCGTCGCGAGCGCGGTGAACTCGTCCATCGAGATCTGCCCGGCCATCGTGGGCGTCGCCGGCGCCGTCACGACGAGCGGCATGAGCGACGCGGCGATGTAGCCCACGAACTTGTCGAACGTGCCGCCGCCGATGTGCAGCATCGTCGACGCGCCCTGGTGCGCGGTCATCATGTCGCGACACGTGAAGTTGGGCGTGTTGGCGTTCGTCGCGTCGACGACGGCGGCGCCCGGGTAGATGTCGGCGCCGAGCGCCGCGCCCACGAAGCGGCCGAAGCAGACGACGATCTGCGCCTCGCTCGGGTGACCGGCCGGGATGGGCGTCGCGACCTGATTGAAGAAGAAGGTCTTCAGGTCAGCGTCCGTGAGGATCTTCGTGTCGACGACCGTCTTGACGAACATCTCGAGGCCGGACTTGCCGCCCAGACGATCATAGAGCGTCGGGACGTAGACGCCGCCGTCGGGCGCGCCCGTCGTCGTGACCGCGGCCTTCTGAGCTGTGAGGGCGGTCGCGAGCGCGCTGAACTCCGCCATCGTGATCTGACCCACCTGCGTGGCGGTCGGCACGACGAGCGGCATGAGCGCCGCCGCGATGTAGCCCACAAACTTGTCGAAGTCCGCGCTGCCGATGTCCAGCATGTTGCCGGCGCCCCTGTGCGCGGAGATCATGTCGCGGCAGGTGAAGCTTTGCGTGTTGGTGTTCGTGGCGTCGGCGACGGCGGCGCCCGGGTAGGTGTCGGCCATGAGGGCCGCGCCCACGAAGCGACCGAAGCAGACCACGATCTGCGCCTCGCTGGGGTGCCCCGCGGGGATGGGCGTCGCGACCTGGTTGAAGAAGAACGTCTTCAGGTCGGCGTCGGTGAGGATCTTCGTGTCGACGACGTTCTTGACGAACGACTCGAGGCCGGCCTTGCCGCCCAATCGATCGTAGAGCGACAGCGCGCCGCCGTCGCTGGCATCGGTGCCGCCGTCCGTCGACGCGCCCGCGGTCCCCGTCGCGCCCGCCGTGCCCGCACCCGCCGTGCCCGCACCCGCGGTGCCGGCGCCGGCCGTGCCCTTCGCGCCGGCCGTTCCGCCCGCGTCCTTCGCGGACCCGTTGCTTGAGCTGCCACAACCGGCAGCCGCGACGAGCGCCAGCGCGCCAACTAAACCTAAGCCCTTGTTCCTTATCATCAGTCCCTCCAGGAGATCGGTGTGGTTTCGAGTCTTGGTACCTCCCTCGTAAGGATTTGGATCTCCGACCCGGTCTTTCTTTTCACTTGGGCGTCAGAAAAGCGCGTGGTGTTCGTCGGGAAGTCGCGCAGACGTCGCAGCGAAGCGCTCTCGGACATGGGAGGTTGCCCTCGGCCCGTGAAGATAGGTCTGGGAGGGGCGGGCAGGGGGTACGACCGATTTTGAGAGAGCGGTGCTCGGCCGTCGGGTCAGCCGGGCACCGCTCGACGCTCGCGTGATCGTGATGAGATCCGCGCCGCAGGTCGGCGCTGGATCCGCGACAGAGCGCGCCTCGCACTCTGACGCACGCGTTCTCCCGATCTTGCATCGTCGACGCGCGGGTCTTCGATGTTCGTCTTCGACGCTGCCAAACGCTGTGAAAATTCGCGTCCGCGACGGGAGACCCGCGCTTGGTGATGCCTCGAGGAATCAGCAAGTGCTGCGTCGAGTTCGCAGGTGCTCCGATGTTTGGAGGCGCGCCCCGCGTCACTCGACTTCGATCACGTCGATCGCAACTTATCTCCAAGGAGCTATTTAGATGAGCGCACCTCTTGATCTGACAGCCGGCCCTGACGCGACGACGGCGCGGGCGTTGCCCGTTCTGCTCGCGGCCGCCGCGACGCTCGCGGCGTTCGCGATGTCCTGCGGCGGCTCGTCGGGCGCGAAGCCCAGCCACGACGGTGGCGCGCCAGGCTCGGACGCGGCCGCGACGGTCGACGCCGCCGGCGGCGCACCAGCGGACGCCGCTGCGAGCAGCGCAGCGGGAGCGGGAGCGAGCGGCGCGGCTGGTGCGTCAGCGGCAGGCGCGGGCGGCGCGATGGCCGCGGGCGGCGCCGGCGGCGCATCTGCCGCTGGCGGCGGTGGCGGCGCGCCCACGCACGCGAACATCGTCTTCGTGCTCGTCGACGATCTCTCGATGAACCTCGTGCAGTACATGCCGCACGTGCTGCAGATGCAGCGCGTTGGCGCGACGTTCAACAACTACTTCGTGGCCGACTCGCTCTGCTGCCCATCGCGCACGTCGATGTTCACGGGGAAGTTTCCGCACAACAGCGGTGTCTTCACGAACACGGGTGACGACGGCGGCTACGCGACCTTCATCAGTCGCGGCAACGATCCGCAGACGTTCGCAGTCGCGCTCCAGGGCGGCGGTTATCGCACGGCGATGTTGGGCAAGTACCTCAACGGATACCTGCCGGCCATGAACCAGGCGTCGATGGGCTGGACGGGGTGGGGCGTCGCGGGAGACGGCTATCCCGAGTTCGACTACGACCTCAACCAGAATGGAAAGGTCGTTCACTACGCGCACGCCGCGACCGACTACCTGACCGATGTCATTTCGGGCCTCGGCCAGACGTTCATCGGGCAGAAGGCGG
>DATAZS010000414.1:0-6574 GCA_036271915.1 Polyangia bacterium | reverse complement strand
CGCGAGGACGGCGCCGACGAAGGCCTTGTCGCAGATCGGATCGAGCCATGACCCCACGCCCGCGGGATCGGCGCCACGGCGGCGCGCGGTCCAGCCGTCGAGCACGTCGGTGACGGCGGCCGTCGCGAGGACGCCGAAGGGGAGCGCGTCTTGCCCGCGCGCGAGCGCGGCCCAGAACACGCCACCGAGCGGCAGCCGCGAGAGGCTGAGCAGGTTCGGCAACGTCAGCAGACGATTTTGCGGAGCCGAGGACATCGCGCGCGGGTCAGCGTACCATCTAGAAAGCGCATGGCGGCCGCGAAGGAACCAGAGCAAACGTCGACAGCCGAGGTCGGCGACGAGATCATCCGTTGCACGGCCGATGGCGGCGCCGTGCGTGTGGTCGCCGTCACGGCGACGGACGTCGCGCGCGAGGCCATTCGCCGCCACGGCGCCACGGGCGCCTCGGCCATCGCGCTCGCGCGCGGGCTCGCGTCGGGCCTGCTGCTCGCGACGCTCACGAAGGATCGAGAGCGCGTGACGCTGCAGCTGCTCGGCGACGGGCCGCTCGGCGGCCTCACCGTCGACGCGACGTCGGAGGGAACGGCGCGCGCGTACGTCAAGAACGTCGACGCGCCCGTGAACCCCGAGGTCACCGTGGGGCGGCGCCCCGTCCTCGCGCGCGCCCTCGGCGCGACGGGCGTCGTGAGCGTCGTGCGCGACCTCGGCATGCGCGAGAGCTTCCGCGGCCAGACCTCGTTCGCGAGCGGCGAGATCGACGAGGACTGCGAGCGCTACCTGAACGAGAGCGAGCAGGTCGACAGCGCCATCCGCTGCGAGACGGTCCTCGGGCCCGACGGCGCGCTGATCGCCGTGGCAGGCATCCTCGTGCAGGCGCTGCCGGGCGGTCGCGGCGCGACGATCGTGGCGAAGGCGCGCGAACGCCTCGTCGCGGGCGCGCTGCGCGACGCGCTCGCGAAGGCGCACGCGCCGGGCTCGACCACACCCACGGATCCCGGGACGCTCGTCGACGAGGCGCTGGGCGATCTCCTCGGCGTGTGGCACGCGCTCGACGCGCGCCCCGTTCGCTTTCATTGTCCGTGCTCGCGCGAGCGCGCGGGCGCCTCGCTCGCGCTGCTGGGCGCCGCCGAGCTCGCCGAGATGATCCTCGAGGACGGCAAGGCCGAGGTCGTGTGCAACTTCTGCCGCGCGCGGCACGACTTCGGCGAGGCCGAGCTCGAGCTCATTCGCCGCGAGCTGCAGGGGCCTGCCGACCCGCCCAGCTGAGCGCCCCTCAGGGCGCGGGGACCGGCGCCGACGCCGCGATCTCGAAGTGGTCGAAGATGTCGCCCTCGGTGCAGTGAATGTCGTCGCGGCCCGGCGTCGTCGCGCCGCAGAACGCCTCGACGGACAGCGCCGTTGGCCGCACCGAGACCTTGAGGAACGCGTGGTGGATCGCGCGGAACGCCATGAAGTCCGGCATCGAGCAGTCGGGCCAGAAGCACTTCGTCGCCGCGTGGTCGAGATCGCCCGCGGCCGTCCCCGTGACGATGTGGACGACGCGCGCCACGGGCTTCGTGCGCTCGTACGCGCCGCCGTGGCCGCTCAGATCGAGGACGTATTTGCGCGAGCGCGCGCCGAACCCGTCGAGCATGCGGCGCAGGCGCACGTCGCCCGAGCCGGGCCCCGACGAGAACGCCGTTCGATGTCCCATCGTGATGATGAAGGCGATCTGCGGATCCTTCTCGGCGGCGTCGAACAGCGGGCGCGCCTTCGCCGCCCAGTCTTCCCACGTCGCGTCCGTGTACGGCGGTGGATACGAGATGAAGCGCGCGTTGCCGTAGTCGAACCAGAACCAGTCGCCGCCGCAGCAGCCCGCAGGCGGCGCGCCCACGGACGCCGCGGCGTTCGGCAGCGCGACGCGCCCCTTGTAGTTGCGCAGGTCGTCGCGCGCGGACGTGCGCCACTCATGCTCGCCCCACAGCGGCAGGTACGCGGCCGAGCGCGACCACTCCATGATGTCGTTGAAGTGCGCATCGACCGACGCCTGCGATCGAACGTCGGCGAACGTGAGATCGCCGAGCGCGAGCACGAAGGCCGGATCGACGGCCGCGATGAGCCGGTGCAGCGCCGGCACCTCGGGGTTGTCCGTGGACGCCCCGATGCCGGCGACCGCGACGAAGCTGTAGCCCGACGTGCCGCGCACGGGCGGCGCGCGGAAGAACGCCGGCACGGGATTGAGCGGACGGCCGATCTCGTAGCCGTACTCCATCCCTGGCTTGAGGCCCGTGATGGTGGCCTCCTTCCACGGCCCCGTCGTCGAGAACGGCAGCGGCGACGGCGCGTGGGCCGTCACCTCACGCGGCGGCGACTCCTTCGACCAGATGCGCATCGAGTTGCCCGAGCCGCGCCACTCGAAGGTCACCGACGTCGGGCCCGTGAACGAGAAGTGCACCTCGTTCTCGTCCTCGGAGCGCGAGGGCGGCAGCGGCGGGGCGGCGGCGTCGACGCCCATGAAACGCTCGGCGCGCTCGCGACACCCCGCGATCGCCAACGCGCCAAGCGCGAGGACCGCGCGTGTGAGCCTCGTCATCCGCACTGACCGCGCTGCCGCAAAAAGTGATCGGCGAGGACGAGCGCCATCATGGCCTCGACGATCGGCACGGCGCGCGGCAGCACGCACGGATCGTGACGCCCCCGCGCCTTGATCGTCGTCGCGTTGCCCTCGAGATCGACGGTCTCCTGCTCGCGCAGGATCGTCGCCGTCGGCTTGAAGGCGACGCGCAGCACGATGTCCTCGCCGTTCGAGATGCCGCCCTGCACGCCGCCCGAGCGGTTCGTGCGCGTGCGGACGCGGCCGTTTTCGCCGCCCGCCGCAGGCTGAAAATAAAACGGATCGTTGTGCTGGCTGCCCGGCAACCGCGTGCCCGCGAAGCCGCTGCCGATCTCGAAGCCCTTCGCGGCTGGCAGCGACAGCATGCCCTTCGCGAGATCCGCCTCGAGCCTGTCGAACACGGGCTCGCCCCAGCCCGCGGGCACGCCGCGCGCCACCGCTTCCACGACGCCGCCCAGCGAGTCGCCCGCTTTGCGCGCTTGATCAATGAGCGCGATCATCTCGGTGGCCTTCGCGGCGTCGGGACAGCGCACGATGTTGGCGTCGACGGCGGCCGTCGTCACGGTGGCGGCGTCGACGGTCGCCTCGAGATCCTGCACGCGCTGCACCCACGCGACGATCTGGATGTCACCTGCCAACGCGAGCGCCTTGCGCGCGAGCACGCCCGCGGCGACGCGCCCCACGGTCTCGCGCGCGCTCGAGCGACCGCCACCCTCCCAGGCGCGCACGCCGAACTTCGTTTGGTACGTGTAGTCCGCGTGCGAGGGGCGGAACTTCGTGCGCATCTCCTCGTAGTCGCCGCCGCGCTGATCCTGATTCCGCACGAGGAGCGAGATGGGCGTGCCCAGCGTGAGCCCGTCTTGCACGCCCGACAGGATCTCGACGGCGTCGGCCTCGCGCCGCTGCGTCGTGATGATGCTCTGGCCCGGCCGCCGGCGATCGAGCTCGCGCTGGATCTCCGCGACGGTGATGGGCAGCCGCGGCGGGCACCCGTCGACGATCGCGCCCACGGCGGGGCCGTGCGACTCGCCGAAGGTCGTCACGCGGAACACGGTGCCGAAGGTATTTCCGCCCATGCTGATCGCCGCCGGCCTCAGTGGCCCGGCAGCACCTCGATCATGCCGCGGTGGACGGTCTCGCCCGCGAGCATGGCGACGCGACCGCCGCCCTCCTCGAGCTGCAAATACAGATCGCCCGCGGCGCGGTAGCGCCACAGCATGACGCTGCCGCTCGCGCGCTCGGGGACGGCGCCGTCGACGCCGATCGTGACGCGCGTCGCGAGCCGCTGCACGTACGTGAGGTCGTGGTACGCGATGGCCGACGGCGGCGGCACGGCCATCTCGAGGTCGCGGATCTCGTGCAGGATGAGGAGACGCTCGGCGAGATCGGCGTGCGGCGGCTCGATCCACAGCACGACGTCGCCGTCGACGGCGCGCGCGAGCTGCCAGCTCTCGCCGCCCGACTCGTACGCGACGACGCCCTCGACGACGTAGTCGTGCCCGGCGTAGCTCACGGCGTCGTGAACCTGGATCCTCATCGGCGCAACCTTGACATGAAATCGGCACGGCGAATATACGGTTCGCCGTGGGTGGCGCCAGCGAGTAGACTGCCGCCCGCGCCGAGAACCACACCGCCACAACTCTTGGAAATCACGTGAAGCTAGACGTCATTCGCGTCATGGACGACGAAGGCCGGGTCATCCACCCGGAGCGCGAGCCCAAGCTCTCGGGCGACGAGCTGCGCAAGATCTTCCGCACGATCGTCCTCATCCGCATCCTCGACGAGCGCATGCTGCGCCTGCAACGCCAGGGGCGGCTCGGCTTCTACCTTTCATCCATCGGCGAAGAAGCGACGCACATCGGCGCCGCGCACGCGCTGCGCCCCACCGACTGGCTCTACCCCGCGTACCGCGAGGTCGGCGCCGCCCTCTTCCGCGGCTACGACCTGCGCACGTTCATGTGCCAGATGTTCGGCAACGCGCTCGATCCCGTGAAGGGTCGGCAGATGCCCGTGCACCACACGGTGCGCAAGCTGAACTTCGTGACGATCAGCTCCCCCGTCGCGACGCAGATCCCGCATGCCGTCGGCACGGCGTGGGCCGCGAAGCTGTCGGGCAAGGACGACGTCGCGCTCGCCTTCTTCGGCGAGGGCGGCACGTCGACGCCGATCTTCCACAGCAGCCTCAACCTCGCGGCCGTCGTGAAGTCGCCCGCGATCCTCATGTGCCGCAACAACGGCTGGGCGATCTCCGTGCCGCGCTCCGTGCAGACGGCGGCCGCGACCTTCGCGCAGAAGGCGGTCGCTTACGGCATGCCGGGCCTGCTCGTCGACGGCAACGACGTGCTCGCGATCATCCACGCCGTCTCCGAAGCCGCGGCGCGCGGCCGTCGCGGCGACGGTCCGACGTTCATCGAGGCGCGCACCTACCGCCGCGGGGCGCACAGCTCGTCCGACGACCCGTCCGTCTACCGCGAGCCCGCCGAGCCCAAGGAGTGGGAGCGCCGCGACCCGCTCGATCGCCTGCGCAAGTACATGCTCGCGCGCAAAGAGGTCACGGCCGAGCTCGAGCAGCAGATGCGCGACGAGATCAACGCGGAGATCACCGACGCCCTCGCCTTCGCCGAGCGCCAGACGGCGAAGCCGCCGCTGCACACGATGTTCGAGGACGTCACGGCGCTGCCGAACTGGCGCCTCGCCGAGGAGTCCGCCGAGCTCGACGCCGAGATCGCGAAGCACGGCCCCAAGGCCGGCGCCCACGGCTGAGCGCGACTATCTCCGAATCAAGATCGAGCCGCGGCTCGGGCCTCAGCGCACGACGCGATACGCGGCGAGCTTGGGCGGACCCGCGAAGTGTTGGCGCACCTTCGCGACCACCTCTTGCGCCGTGCCGCTCGACTCGTAGCGGACGGCGTCGTCTTCGGTGCGCCACATCGTGCACGCGATGATGTCGCCGGGCGCGGCGGCCTCGAGCAGGAAGCAGTCGACGTTGCCCGCGGCCGCGCGCACGAGCGGCGCGCAGATCTCATTGTACGTCGTGCGCAGCGCCTCGAGCTCCCCCGGCTTGACGGCGAACGAACCAAGCCTCACGAACATCGCGGAAGCCTACTCCTACGTCGCGAGCAGCACGAGCGCGAGCGCGACGGCGCCCGGCACCGCCTGAACGAACAGGATCTTCCGCGCCGCCGTCGCCGCGCCGTACACGCGCGCGACGACGATGCACGCGAGGACGAACGTCTCGACGCCGTGGCCCGCCGCGCCGAGCGCGAGCCCCCACACGAGCCCGGCCGCGAGGAACCCGTTGTATAGGCCCTGATTCGCGGCGAGCGCCTTCGTGGCGCGCGCGAACTCGGGCGTGAGCCCGAAGGCCTTCTGACCGCGCGGCGTCGTCCACGGGAACATCTCGAGCACGAGGATGTACAGGTGCAACGCGGCCAAGAGCGCGACGGCAATGTGGGCGAGGGCGAGGGCGAGGGCGAGGGCGAGCGTCGTCATGAAGCGGTGGTAGCGCGATCGCGATCTCACGTAGACTGTCCGGCCTTGACGATGTCGCTGCGTCGCTGGTCTCTGTGCATGCTGCTCGTCTCCGCGGGATGTGCCACGGGCGCGGACACGACGCGCGCCGACGCCGAGCCCGAGCGCGCGCCGAAGAAAGCCGCGCGCCCCGAACCGGCGGCCGAAGACAACGCCCCTCCCGTCGTGACGCCGAAAGAAGCGCCCGCGAAGGCGGCCGCCGACGCGCCCACGGCGAGCGCCGACGACGCGCCGAGGCGCACGAGCGCCGATCCGTTCGGCGACGTCGGCTTCAAAGAGGTCAATCAGAAGGATTGGGTCGCGGGCCTGCGCGAGACGATCTCGCGGCAAGAAAAAGTCCCGCCCGTCGACCTGCGCGTCTCGCCTGGCTTGCTGCGCGCGGCGTACGTGCGTTCGCCCGTCGCCGTGACGAAGCCGGGACGGCGCCCCGTGCCGCGCCGCCACGAGATC
>DATAZS010000413.1:0-19092 GCA_036271915.1 Polyangia bacterium | reverse complement strand
TGCGCGTGCCGTCGCTGCGCGAGCGCAACGAGGACATCGTGCCCATGGCGCGGCGGTTTCTGTCGTTCTTCGCGCGTTCGCTGGGACGCCCCGTCGCGGCGCTGTCGCCGGCCGCCGAGAAGGTGCTCGCGAACTATGCGTGGCCCGGCAACGTGCGCGAGCTGCGCAACGCCATCGAGCGCGCCGTCATCCTGTGGCCGTCGACGCTCATCGAGCCGCTCGCGTTCCCCGAGCGCATCTCGGGGGCGAAGGATCGCGGCCCGTACATCGGCGGTCCCTTCACGCTCGACGAGATCGAGCGCGCGCAGATCTCGGCGATCGTCGCGCAGTCGAAGACCATGGACGAGGCGGCCGAGACGCTCGGCATCGACGACTCGACGCTGTGGCGCAAGCGCAAGAAGTACGATGAGCAAGACCGCGGCTGAGATCGCGTTGCATTTTGCAGGACCGCCGCCCGTCGCCCCTGCGTTCTGCGACGTTTGGGGCCGGTTTTGTCGATGTCGTGTCAACGCGTGGACACAGGCGCGCGGCGCGCTCGGCGTAACGGCGCGCGCGCACTCGGTTCTCGCGATTTCCGCGCAGGAAACAATTTCTGCAGCCCTTACTGCGTGCAGAAGTCATGAGCACGCAATCCTCCGAAGCCCGAGCCCCCAAAGACGACGACGCGTCGCCCTTCCCTGAGACGCCGAACAGGCCGCTGCCCGCGGCGCCCTCGCTGCCGCAGAAGATCCGCCGCGCCCTCGTGGGACGCCCGAAGGATCTTCGCGACTCGCAGCTCTTTCACAGCATCTCGCTCATCCCGTTCCTCGCGTGGGTGGGCCTGGGCGCCGACGGTCTGTCGTCGTCGGCGTACGGCCCCGAGGAGGCGTTCAAGACGCTGGGCCAGCACACGTACCTCGCCGTCGCGCTCGCGCTCATGGCCGGGCTCACGGTCTTCATCATCTCGGCCGGCTATCGCGGCATCATCGAGGCCTTCCCGCACGGCGGCGGCGGCTACGTCGTCGCGTCAAAGCTGCTCGGCCGCTCGGCGGGCGTCATCTCGGGCAGCGCGCTGCTCGTCGACTACGTCCTCACGATCACGGTGTCGATCGCGGCCGCGGGCGACGTCATCTTCAGCTTCCTGCCCATCGGCCTCGCCGGCCTCAAGATGCCGCTCGAGATCTTCTTCATCGTCGGCCTCACGACGCTCAACATCCGCGGCGTGCGTGAGTCCGCCATCGCGCTCGCGCCCATCTTCATGGTGTTCGTCGTGAGCCACGTCATCGTCATCGTGGCCGGCATCCTCGGCCACGCGAGCGCGCTGCCCGCGACGACGCACGCCGTGACGACGGGCTTCTCGTCGGGCGCGAAGACGCTGGGCATGGGCGGCATGCTGCTCCTCTTCATCCACGCTTACTCGCTGGGCGGCGGCACGTACACGGGCATCGAGGCCGTGTCGAACGGCCTGCCCATCATGCGCGAGCCGCGCGTGCAGACCGCAAAGCGGACGATGCTGTACATGGCCGTGTCGCTCGCGTTCACGGCCTCGGGCCTGCTCATCTGCTACCTGCTGTGGGACGTCTCGCCCATGCCGGGCAAGACCCTCAACGCCGTGCTCGTCGAGAAGATGACGGCGAACATCCCGGGCGGCACGGTCATGTCGATCGTGACGCTGTTCTCCGAGGGCATCCTGCTCGTCGTCGCGGCGCAGGCCGGCTTCCTCGACGGGCCGCGCGTGCTCGCGAACATGGCCGTCGACCACTGGGTGCCGCGCCGGTTCGCCGCGCTGTCGGATCGCCTCACGACCCACAACGGCATCGTGCTCATGGGCGCGGCCTCGCTCGGCGCGCTCGTCTATACGGGCGGCGACGTCGGCAAGCTCGTCGTCATGTACAGCATCAACGTCTTCCTCACGTTCTCGCTGTCGCTGTTCGGCATGGCGCGCAAGACGTGGAGCGAGCGCAAGACGCAGCGCCTCGCGGCCTTCGCGCGCAGCTTCTCGACGTTCCTCGTCGGCTTCTGCCTCTGCGCGGTGATCCTCGTCATCACGGTCGCCGAGAAGTTCACTGAGGGCGGCTGGCTCACGCTCGTCGTCACGGCCGTCGTCGTGGGCCTGTGCTTCCTCATCCGTCGCCACTACCGCCACGTGCGCCGTCGGCTGCTCGCGCTCTACCACGACGTGCGCACGATCGACGACGGCACGCACGCGCCGCTGCCCGTGCTGCGCCCCGAGCTGCCCACGGCCTGCATCCTCGTGTCGAGCTACGACGGCGTGGGCGTCCACACGGTGCTCAACGTGTTCCGTTCGTTCCCCAACCACTTCAAGAACCTGGTCTTCGTCTCCGTCGGCGTCATCGACTCGGGCGGGTTCAAGGGCGGCGACTCGGTCGAGGCGCTCGAGGCGCAGACCGTCTCGACGCTCAAACGTTACTGCTCGCTCGCGACGACGCTCGAGATGCCCTCGACGTACAAGCTCGGCCTCGGCACGGACGCCGTCGCCGAGGCCGAGAGTGTCTGCCGTCGCGTCATGGCCGAGTTCCCCGTCGTGACGTTCATCGGCGGCAAGGTCATCTTCGCGCGCGAAAAATGGTTCCAGCGCTTCTTGCACAACGAGACGGCGCTCGCGATCCAAAAGCGCCTGTACTGGATGGGCGCGACGATGGTCGTGCTGCCCGCGAAGGTGACGTAGCCCAAGCACGGGGACTGCGAAGCGCAGGCCGCCGACGGCCGTCTCCTGCACAAAGCAAGCACGCGCGGTCGCGACGCGACGAATCTCGCGGCCCTACGCCCGCCGATGTTGGCGCGTCGTCTGCAGTCGAGATCGCCGCCATGTCGACCTATAGTGAAATCATTCCGCTCGCGTCGCGGCGGCGCCCCGTCGAACCGCTCGCGCACCCACCCGAGCCCGCGCGCCGCTGGGGCGGCCTGGGCGCCGCGCTGTTCATCGGCCTCACGATCGCGGCCGTGGGTGGCCTCGGCCTGTACTGCGAGACGCGCGCGCGCGTGGACATCGCGGCGCTCTCTCCCGTCGAGCGCGCCGAGATCTTCACGCGCACGCGCGACGATCTCGCGCGAACGTGCGGCCTGCCCGACGCCACCGCGGGCGCGCTGCGCGATCACTGCGTCGAGGCCGCGCGGTTCGTGCTGCTCTTCCCCGAGTGCGGGGAGGCGTGCGCCGACGCCGCGCGCGCGCTGCTGCCGCACGCGCGCCGCTGAACGCCTCCGCTTACTTGTTCGGCTGCGGCGTCATCCGCAGGTAGGGCTTGATCTCCTTCCAGCCCTTCGGGAACTTCTGCTTCAGGATCTCCGGATCCTTGATCGACGGCACGATGACGACGTCCTGGCCGTCCTTCCAATCGACGGGCGTCGCCACAGAGTGGCTGTCCGTGAGCTGGAGCGAGTCGATGACGCGCAGGATCTCGTCGAAGTTGCGGCCCGTGCTCGCCGGGTACGTCAGCGTGAGGCGAATCTTCTTCTTCGGGTCGATGATGAAGACCGAGCGCACGGTGGCCGTGTTGTCGGCCTCCGGGTGCAGCATGTCGTAGAGCGTCGACACCTTGCGGTCGGCGTCCGACAGGATCGGGAAGTTCATCTTCGTGCGCTGCGTCTCCTCGATGTCGCCGATCCAACCCTTGTGGTGCTCGGGTGTGTCGACCGACAGCGCGATGACCTTGACGTTGCGCTTGTCCCACTCCGCCTTGAGCTGGGCGACGCGGCCGAGCTCAGTCGTGCAGACGGGCGTGAAGTCGGCGGGGTGCGAGAACAGCACGCCCCACTTGTCGCCGAGCCACTGGTGGAACTTGATCTTGCCCTCGGACGAGTCCTGCTCGAAGTCGGGGGCGATGCTGCCGATGTGAAGACCCATGAGCCTCTCCTTGTTGTCGACGCGTCCTTTATAGTAGACGCGTGTTCAGGAGTCTAGATCCTCACAGACCGCAGCGCTTGAGCTTTTCGTAGAGCGTCGACGACGCGATGCCCAGGAGCTTCGCGGCCTGGACCTTGTTGCCGCGCGTGAGCGCGAGCGTCTGCTTGATGGCGACCTGCTCGAGCGTCGCGAGGGTCTGGCCGCCGAGCGGCAGGCGCTCGAGCGCCGACGCCGCGGCTGCCGCTGGCGCGAAGCGCAGCGCGGCCGGCTCGAGCACGCCCGCGTCGACGAACGCGAGCGCGTAGGCGAGGACGTTCTTGAGCTCACGCACGTTGCCGGGCCAGCGGTGCGCCGCGAGCTGCTCGTAGGTCGCGTCGGGCACGTGCACGAACCCGCGCCCGAGGTCGGCGAGGAGCTGCGGCACGAGCAGCGGCAGATCCTCGAGCCGATCGCGCAGCGCGGGCAGCGGCACGACGGCGGCCGCGAGGCGGAAGTACAGATCCTGACGGAACTGCTTGGCCTCGACGAGCCCCGCGAGATCGCGGTTCGTCGCCGCGACGATGCGCACGTTCGTCGCGCGATCCTTCGTGCCGCCCACGCGCCGGATCGCGTGGCTGTCGAGCGCGCGCAGCAGGCGCGGCTGCAGCTCGAGCGGCAGCTCGCCGATCTCGTCGAGGAACAGCGTGCCGCCGCGCGCGCGCTCGAAGGCGCCCTCGTGCTCGGCGTGCGCGCCCGTGAAGGCGCCACGCTCGTGACCGAACAGCTCGCTCTCGACGAGGTTCGCGGGCACGGAGCCGCAGTCGAACACGACGAACGGCGCCGACGCGCGCGCGCTCGCCTCGTGGACGGCGTGCGCCGTGACGTCCTTGCCCGTGCCCGTCTCGCCGAGCAGCGTGAGCGTGACGTCGGTGCGCGCGAGCCGCCGCAAGATCGCGAAGACCTCGCCCATGGCGGTGGAGGCGGCCGAGATCCGGCCGAAGTTGTGTGCGTGCGGAAGCAGCGGCAGCGCCGCGACGGGGCTCGCGCGACGCGCGCGGAGCTGGGGCAACGAACCGCTCATGGTGGCCGGGAGCGTCGCGCGGAGGATCGAGGCACTTTCCATGTCCACCGCTATATCAGCGGCCGCAGAAGTACCCTGTGACGATTACGCATCCAATTCGCCTCATCGAAATCGCGCAGGTGCCGACGTCGACTCATGTTGCAGCCCTGTCACAAGGCCGCGTCATTCGCGCGCGCTATTGTCCGCGCGCTCGGTTTCCCGCCGAGCCGGCGGGGGTGGTAGAAAGCTCCGTCGATCCCATGGCGCGCATCCTGGTCGTCGAAGACGAAAAAGATCTGCAAGACGTGTTGGCGTACAACCTCCGCCAGGCCGGGCACGATCCCGTGGTCGTGGGCGAAGGTCACGAGGCGCTCGCGCGCGTCGCCGCAGAGCCACCCGACCTCGTGCTCCTCGATCTCATGCTGCCAGACATCTCAGGCACCGACGTCTGCCGCGCGCTCAAGGGCGATCCGGCGACGCGCCACATCCCCGTCGTCATGCTGACGGCCAAGGGCGAGGAGATCGATCGCGTCGTCGGCTTCGAGCTCGGCGCCGACGACTACGTCGTCAAGCCGTACAGCATGCGCGAGCTCACGCTGCGCTTGCAACGCATCCTGCAGCGGCACAGCGCGCCCGCCGAGGGCGCCGCGGGCGGCGTCACGACCTTCGGCCTGCTGCGCATCGATCGCGAGGGTCACCGCGTGTGGGTCGACGGCGCGGAGGTCGCGCTCACGGCGCTCGAGCTGCGCCTGCTGTGCACGCTCTACGATCGACGCGGGCGCGTGCAGTCGCGCGCCGTGCTGCTCGACGAGGTCTGGCGCATGAGCAGCGAGGTCAACACGCGCACCGTCGACACACACGTCAAGCGCCTGCGCGAGAAGCTGGGCGCCGCGGGCGCCTACCTCGAGACGGTGCGCGGCGTCGGCTATCGGTTCACGGGCGGGGCTCCCGACGAGGCCGTCGCGGAGCGCTGAGGGAAGCGGCGAGAGTCGACGATCACCGTGAAGCTCGACATCCGCGCCAAGCTGTTCGCCGTGTCGCTCGGCCTCATCGCCGTGTCGACGATCGCGTCCGAGCTGTACCTGCGGCCCGCGATCGAGACCAACCTCACCGACAGCATCCGCGCCGATCTGCTCGCGCGCCTCGCGCTCATCGAGCACGCGACGGCGGCGGCGCACGATCTCGCGCCCGCGACGTGGGACGCGCTCGCCGACGCGCTCGGACCGCGCGCGCGCGGGCGCGTGACGTTCATCGCCGCCGACGGGCGCGTCGTCGGCGACTCCGAGGTGCCGTTGGGCGGGCTCGCGGCGCTCGAGAACCACCACGGCAGGCCAGAGATCGCCGACGCGCTCGACGGTCACGCGGGCGCGTCGATGCGCTGGAGCGCCACCGTGCACGAGCGGCTCATGTACGCCGCCGTTCCGCTGACGTTCCCCGACGGCACGCGCGGCGCGGCCCGCCTCGCCGTGCCGCTCGCGGACGTCGACGCGGCCCTGCGCCAGGTGCGTCACCTGCTGCTGTTGGCGCTCGCCGTCGCGCTCGTCGTCGCGATCGTCATGTCGAGCGGCGCCGCGCAGCTGCTGTCGGGCGCGCTGCGCCGCATGACCGAGGTCGCGCGCCGCATGTCGGCCGGCGATCTGCAGGCGCGCACGCGCGTCACGGGCAGCGACGAGATCGCCGAGCTCGGCCGCGCGCTCGATCACCTCGCGGGCAGCCTCTCGACGACGCTCACCGAGCTGCGCGGCGAGCGCGATCTGCTGGGCCGCATCCTCGAGTCGATGCGCGAGGGCGTGCTCGTGCTCGACGGAGAGCGGCGCATCCTGCTCGTCAACCCTGCCCTGCGCAGCAACCTGCAGCTCGGTCCTTCCGTCGAGGGCAAGGCGCCGCTCGAGGCCGTGCGCAACGCCGACCTGCAGGAGCTCCTCGACCGCGCGTTCGAGGCCAACGAGCCGAGCTCGGGCGAGATCGAGGTGGGCGGCCTCACGCGCCGGCGCCTCCTCGTCCACGCGAGCCCGCTGCCCTCGCCCGAAGGCCAGGCCGTCGGCCTGCTCGCCGTGTTCGTCGACGTCACGGAGATTCGCCGCCTCGAGACGCTGCGCAAGGACTTCGTCGCCAACGTCTCGCACGAGCTGCGCACGCCCGTGACCGCCGTGCGCTCGGCCGTCGAGACGCTGCGCCACACGCTCGAGCGCGATCCCGCCGCAAGCACCCGCTTCGTCGACATGATCGACCGGAACGCGCAGCGGCTGGGCGCGCTCGTCGAGGATCTCCTCGATCTGTCGCGCATCGAGTCGCACGAGTACAAGCCCGCGCTCGAGACGCTCGGCCTGCGCGCCGTCGCCGAGCAGGTCGTCTCGCTCCTGCGCGCCAAGATAGACGCGAAGGGGCAACGCCTCGCGCTCGAGATCCCCGCCGACGGCTTCGGCGTGAGCGCCGATCGCAGGGCGCTCGAGCAGGTGCTCACGAACCTCATCGACAACGCCGTGAAGTACTGCCCCGCGGGCACGGCCATCACCGTGCGGGCGCGCCTCCTCGACGCGGGCGCGGAGGCAGGCGCGGACGACGGCGCGCGCGCGCGCGTCGAGGTCGCCGACACGGGCCCCGGCATCGAGCCGCGCCACCAGCCGCGCCTGTTCGAGCGCTTTTACCGCGTCGACGGCGGGCGCTCGCGCGACATGGGCGGCACGGGCCTCGGCCTGTCGATCGTCAAGCACCTCGTCGAGGCGATGAGCGGCACCGTCGGCGTCGAGAGCGCGCCCGGCCGCGGCAGCTTGTTCTGGTTCACGCTGCCGCTCGTCGCGGTCTCGGCGAAGCGATCCGCGGGATAGGCCCGCTGTTATGGTGGTTTACGTAACGCGGCCCCTGTCACACAACTGTAACAATCCCGTCGCGTCCCTGTGGCATTGTGCCCAGCCTCGACGCCATGTCGGCCGCGAAAAGAGCGCTTCTACGAGCCGTTCGAGCCTGGTGTGACGGGCGTGGTCCCGCGCCGCAGCTGCTGCGCACGTGTGACGCCTGCGGCGAAGAGCGTTGGCGACCGCTCGATCGGCGCCACGCGAACGCCACGATCGATGCGCACCTCGACGGCGGGCGCCGCGCCGATCTCGTCCTGCGCGACGGCGCGGGTCGCGCGCGGCTCATCGTGCAGCTCGAAGGCGGCAGCAGACTGCCGAACCGCGCCGAGAGCGACGCGCGCGCCCCCGTGATCGTGCTCGCGGGCCCAGACGTCGTCGCCGATCCGCTGCGTTGGCGGCCGAGGCGCGAACGTGGGCTGACCCGGTGGCGTTGCCGCTGCGCGCTCGCACGCCCCCTGCCCGTCGACGACGCGTTCTCGCTGCGCGTGCTCGGCTGCCCGCTCAACCTGCGGCGCGAGGACACCAACGCGCCCGGCGCTTACGCGTCGGTCATTCACGACTGCGCGCGCTGCGGCTTCTTCGTCGGCATCGGTTACGCCGACGCCGAACGCCGGCGCGTCTCGCTGTACTGCGCGTTCGGCAAGACGACGCGACCGCGCGTCGGCCCCGCGCCCGCGCCGCGCCTGCCCCCGTCGCTGCCCGTCGTCAACTCGACGTCGGCGACGCCGTCGGCGAGCACCTCGACCTCGACTTAGCACCAGACGTCGCGCGCCTCATTCGCGTCGCCGAAACGTCTCCCGCTTGTCACGGTGCGACGCGCGCCGATGCCGCATTCTCCGGCGTAAATAAAAGGAGAAGCGAATGTTCGATTTCGACGTGCGCGGAGTGAGCGAGCTCGACGAGCACAGACCCAACGACGTGCTCGGCTTTGGAACGGTTCACCTGGGCGCCACCGTGGGCGACGTCCCGCACGGCCCCGCCCTCGTCCTTCCGGCGGACCTCAGCGTCGCGGGCGCCATCGAGGCGCTGCGCCGATCGAGGAACCGCGCCGCCATCATCGTGCGCGAGCAGCGGCCCGTCGGCGTCGTCACGGATCACGATCTGCTCGCGCTCGCCGACGACGAAGAGGGCCGAGAGCTGTTCGTCGCGAGCGTCATGACGCCCTGCCGCGAGCCGCTGCGCGCGACGGACACCGTGGGCGCGTCGCTGCGGCGCATGTGCGCCACGCACCAGTGGCACATGCCGCTCGTGTGCGCGCGCGGCCTGCTGCTCGGCGCCATCGACATCGCCGATCTCACGCTGTGGCTCCGCGATCGGATGACGCTGCTCTCCGTCGACGCCGCGCTCGGCACCCACTGGGCGCACAACGACTGAGGCCGGCGCTCGGGACGTCACGTCGATAGAGCCAAACTGTGACCGACGGTCGCCGTCGGTGATGTCTTGATGGCTCCGTGATCACGAGAGCTCTCCTCACACGCTTGGCGCCGCTGCTCGTCGTCGCGGTCGTCCTCGTCGCTCTCACCGGCTGCGCAAAGCGGATCGATGGGTCCGCCGAATCCATCGCCGCGAGACCAGTCCCGTCGGCGCTGCGCGCCTACCGGGACCCGGTGACGGGCGTCTTCGGTCCGCCGCTCAGAAGCGCGACGCTGCCCAACGCGGCCTCGAAGACGGCCACCGTGCCGCGCGCGCCGCTGCAAGAGTCGGCCGCGCCGGGCGGCGGGCGGATGGTGCACCTGCACGGCGGCTTCCGAAGTCATGTCATCGCCGCGCGTTCGGCGCGCGGAACGGCCGTGTCGTGCGCGGCGGGTTCGCGTTGACACGCACGGCGCGCCTCGCGTGCTTGCTGGGCCTGCTCGCCGTTGCGCCGTCCACAGCACGCGCGGCCTCCATCATCATCGACGACTCTGATCCACCCGGACAGGGGCTCAACGATCCGACGACGGTGGTTCCCCAAGGCGGCAACGCGGCGACGACGCTGGGCGCGGCGCGCTTGGCCGTCTTCCAGCAAAGGGGCGGCGATCTGGGGCAGCTATCTCTCGAGCGTCGTCCCCATCCGCGTGCGCGCGCAGATGTTGGCGTTGACCTGCGATGCGGCGTCGGCCGAGCTGGCCGACACGGGCACGACGACGGTTCACCGCGACTTTCCGATGGCGCCTCTCGCGAGCACTTGGTATCCGCAGGCGCTCGCGAACTCACTGTCCGGCGCCGATCTCGATCCGACGACCGACGACATCGAAACCGAGTTCAACGATGCCATCGGCGGCGCCTCGTGCCTCGCGGGGAGCTCGTGGTACCTCGGGCTCGACGGCCGACCGGGGAGCGGCCAGGTCGACATGTTGACCGTCGTCCTGCACGAGCTCGCGCACGGGCTCGGGTTTGCGACCTTCGACGACCTCGCGACCGGCGCGAAGCTGCTCGGCCTCGACGACGTGTTCTTGCACGACATGCAACAGCTCGGCGCAAACCCGTCGGCCGTGTCAGCCATGACGGAGGCTCAGCTGGTCGCGGCCAGCGAGTCGGATCCCGATCTGTACTGGTCAGGCGCGAACGTGACCGCGGGCGGCTCCAACCTGTCCGCGGGCCTGATCGGCGGACACGTCCGCTTGTTCGCGCCCGCGACGCAGGAGCCGGGCTCGTCGGTGTCGCACTACTCGACGGCGCTGTTTCCCAACGAGCTCATGGAGCCCAACTACACGGGACCCGACCACGACGTGACGTTGACGTTGGATCTCTTGCAGGACCTCGGGTGGCAGCGCGGTCCCGCGCTCGCGGTCCCCGGCGTGCCGCCCATCGGTCGCGGCGCGCTGGCGCTCGCAATCTTCGTCGTCGCGACGGGAAAGACGCGCCGTCGACGCCGAGAGGTTACGCCGTCGGACGACGCCGCGTGAGGCCGCGCCGGGTCCGTCCGAGGGCGAAGAGGCCGAGCCCCGCGAGCAAGGCGCCCAAGAGCGTGCGCGTGAGGCCGTCGCCCGCGGCGACCGGCGGCGTCGTGATAGCGAGCGTGCCCGTCATCGCCGCGTGGACGCTGCACTGATAAAAAAGCGTCGCGGCCGTCGACGATCGCGATCTCGTCGACGACGTGGGCCGCGCGGCGCTCAGGGCTCCGCGCCCGCGCGGAGTCGCCACGTGCGCTCGGCGCTCGCGTCGCCGAGCCTCTGCGCGCACGTCGCGAGGCGCAGGTAGAGGAGGCGCCGCTCCGAAGGGTTGAGCGCCTGCTCGCAGCGGCCGAGGATGCTGACGCAAAGCTCGACGCACTCCTGCCACTCCTCGCGCTCGAGGTGGAGCCGCGCGTACGTGTCCCAGACACGAAACTGCTCGCGGCACTGCAGCCACGCGGGTCCGATGCGGGTGTCGGGGAGGGGCGCCGACCGACGCAGCAGCGCGCGCACGCGCAAGAGGAGCTCTTGCATGCTGAACGGCTTGACGACGTAGTCGTCGGCGCCGCACGCGAGCCCCCTCACGCGCGCCTCCTCGGCGGCGCGCGCCGTCACGAAGATGATGGGCAGCAACCGCGTCTGCACGCCGGCGCGCAAACGGCGACACAGCTCGAGCCCGTCGATGTCGGGCAACATCTGATCGAGCAGCACCAAGCCGGGGCACCGCCGCTGGATCTCTTCCAGCGCCGCCTCGCCCGTGAGGGCCCCAACCGCTTCGTAGCCCGCGAGGCTCAACGCCTCCAGCAGGACGGCGTTGATGTCCGGGTCGTCCTCTACGACCAGGACGCGCTCCATCTCACGATCGTATGCATCGCTCCTCGGGCGCGACGGTGACGATTCGGTGAACGCGCCTGCTCAGGGAGTCACGTCGATCGACGCCTCGGCGAAGTCGACGCCGCCGCGGCTGTCGCGCAAGACGACCCAGAAATGCACGGGCCCCGCCGCCGCGGGCGCCGTCCACACATCGTCGGTGCTCGTCGTCGTGTCCTGCTCGCCGCGCCCGCTGCTGTCGTGGGCGTACTGTCCCGCCGACGTGAACCACGAGACGCTGAGCGCCTCCCGATGCGTCTCGAGCGCCTGCGCCGCGAGATTCCACACGAGGTAGGACTCGGCGGCCTCCGCGGGCCAAGCGACGCGCAGCGTGACCGACTGCCCCGCCGCCACCGTCGCCGCCGCCACCATTCCCGTCGTCGCGAACAGCACCGCGGGACCCGTGTCGGGACTGAGGGTGATGCTCGCCACCGTCGGATTGACGTTGAGCTTGTAGCTCATGTTGTACATCGCCGTGACGTCGGCGGGCGCGTTCGCGAGATCGCAGCGGATCCGTTCGAGGTCGAACCCCGTGAGCGCCGCCGCGTCGGAGCGCCAGTTGGCGCGAACGGGCTGGTAGTAACCGCCCGTGACGTCGGGATCGCGCGGCCGAACGCCGGGCATGTCGCTGGGCGCGTCGGGGCCGAAGTGCTGACAGGCGTCGATGTTGATCGTGCCGCCGTCCAGACCCGTGATCGTCCCTTGGGGCATCGGCGCCGTGAACGTCGGCGACGGTCCCGCGTCGTCGGGGATCGCGAGGCACGCCACGCTCACGGCGTTGGGATCGGCGGGCGACTTCGGAATGTGGCACTGCGCCCATCCCACGACGGGGTTGGCGACGGTGCCCATCGAATCAACGGCGAGCAGATCGTATTTGACCATCGTGCCGGGCGCGGCCTCGGCCGGCTGCCCGCGCACGGCGAGGATCTGCGGGCCCGACACGACGGAGATGGGCGCGCCCAGGTCCGGCTTGCAGCCCACGGCCGCCGTGACCAGCGCGACGCAGAGGATCGAGAGTGAGAGTGGACGCATGTTCGTCATCAGAACTCCAACCGAGCGCCCAGCACGGCCAACGTCGGGAGCCCCGTGATGTAGCCCTTCGTCGTGTAGTCGGTGTTGTAGATGATCTCCTCGGGGCTCTTGCGATCCGTGACGTTCTGCACGTCGAGGAAGACGTTGAGCTTCGTGCGCCTGAACACCCACGAGCGCTCGACGCGCGCGTCGAGCTGATAGAACGCGGGGATGCGGATCGAGTTGTGCGCGCCGAAGATCGGATCGTACTCACCCGGGCCGACCTCGTACGAGCCGATGACAGGCGTGCGCGGCACCCCCGTCGTGTAACGGAAGCGCGCGCCCGCCTCCCAGCCGTGGCCGATCTGGTAGCTCGCGAGGACGGCGAGGACGTGCGTCTGGTCGTAGTCGAAGAGGCGCCACCCCTCGCCCGGGTGATCGAGGCGCTCGCTGCGGATGAGCGAGTACGTCACCCAGCCGAAGAAGCCGCGCAGCAGCTCCTGCCGCAGCAGCACCTGTCCGCCGTAGCTCCGGCCGACGCCGTCTTGAGTCAGCGCGTCGGCGACCGGCGGGTACGGCGAGAGGTTGCGCGACACGAGATCGAAGAGCCGCTTGTAGAAGCCGACGACCTCGAGCGAGAGCGTGGGCGTGAGCTTGTAGCCCACGCCGCCCGAGACGTGCAGCGCGCGCGACATGTTGATCGTGGGGTTGCCGAAGGCGGGGCTCATGTCGGCGGGATTGGGCGGCTGTCCGTAGATGCCGCCGCCGAACGTCAGCGTGAGCCGTCGCGTCGCGTGGAAGGCGGCCGCGAGGCGCGGGTTGGGCGCCTTGCTGAGGAACCCAGGGTTGCCGGGCACGTCGAAGCGCGCGTAACCGATCGGCGGGCTCGTTCCCTGCCCGTTCGAGGGGAGGCTCGCGTCGCCCTCGATGAGGGTCGGCTCGAAGCGGAGGCCCGGCACGAGCGAGAGGCGTCCAATCGTGATTTCGGCCGTCGCGTAAGGCGCCGTGTCGATGAGCATCACGTTCCAGTGATCGGAGCCGCCGTCCTCGGGCGGCACCTGCCCGAACACCGTGATGTCCCCCTCGCGCGGCGGCAACGTCGGCGATCCCTCGCGCGTGAGCGCGACCTGGTGCGCCTGCATGTCGACGCCGAACGACAGGATGAAGCCTTGCGAGAGCTTGCGCCGGTACGACGAGCGCAGCGCGTACTGCCACGTGTGCTGCGTGAGGCCGATGGGGTTCGCGCCGAAGTGATCGGTCTCGTCGTTCTGATCGAAGCCCGCCGACCCCGTGACGGCGACGCTCGCGCCGTCGGGCATGAGGTTCGTGTAACGGAGGATGAGCCGCTTGTACGACGAGTTGATCGTCTGCGTGCGCTGGTCGTTCGGATCGTCGGAGGGGATCGTGCGCTGCAGGTGATCGTCGGACGCGAGGAAGGTCGCCGTGAGCTCGGCGTCGCGATCGAGCGCGTAGGTCGCGCGCGCCTGGTAGTCGTCGTAGCGCGGGATCGGCACGAAGTCGCCCACGTCGGGCGAGACGACGGCGCTCGCGAGCCGGTCGAGGTAGCTCACGCGGGCCGCGACGCCGACGCGCAGCTGCGGCGTGACCGCGGCCGCCACCATGGCCGACGCGTCCATGATGTCGGCGGCGAAGTAGCCGTGCACGCCCTCCTTCGTGAGCGGCGCGAGCTCGATCTTGACGAGCCCGCCGAGGCCGCGGCCGTAGTCGGCGCCGTACGACCCAGGCGACAGATCGATCGATCGCACCATGTCCGAGTTGATCGTCGAGCGCAGGCCGCCCACGTGATAGAGCGAGGGGATCTCGACGCCGTCGACGTTGATGACCGTCTCGTTGGCGGCCGAGCCCCACACGATGAGCGCGCCCGAGCCGAAGGCCGAGCGGCCCACGCCTGGCAGGTTCTGCACGACCTTGAGGGTGTCGCCCTGCGTGCCGGGCACCTTGCGCGCCTCCTCGGTGCGGATGCTCGTCTCGACGGCCTCCTTCTTGATGCGCGGCGCGCGCACGACGACGTCCTCGTCGACGCCCTCCTCGCGCTCCTCGATGAGGTACTTCACCGTCTTCTTCTTGCCGAAGGCGATGATCTCCTCGGTCGTCTGCGTGACGAGCTTCGGGTTCGACAGCTCGACCTTGTGCGGGCCGGGCGGCACGTCGACGAACGCGAAGTGTCCGTCGTCATCCGTGACGCCCTTGACGGGAGCGCCGGGAGCGCCGACGTCGAGCAGCCTCACGCTGACGTTGGCGAGCGGCTTCTTCTTGAAGCGCTCGAGGACGACGCCCTCGAAGTTGATCTGCGGGCCCGCCTTGACGAGCTCCTCGACGATCGTGAAGTCGTAGCGGTACGTGATCTTCACGGGCGCGGGTTGGTTGTCGATCTCGGCGGGCTCGAACACGAACTGCTTCGCGGCGGCGACGGCCGCGGCGTCGAAGTCGGGCGACGCGCCCTTGACGACCTCGACCTCGCCCACCTTCCCGTCGTCGCCGATCTCGATCGACAGCAGCACGGAGGCCGTGATGCCGGCGTCGTGCTTGTCTTGCGGATAGGCCGCCTGCACGAACTTCACGAGCTTGGGCGGCTTCGTGATCGTGCCAGGTTCGGACGCGGCGGCGCCAGCGCCGTCGCTCTGCGCGAGCGCGGGCGTCGTGTGCGCCGCGAGCAGGAGGCCCCCGAGGGCGATGATCCGGAGCTTCATCCGATCAGTTGCCGAGCTCGAAGCGCGCCTGGAGCACGTAGGTGCCGCCCGCGACCGGCTTGCCGCACGCCATCGCGGGCTTGAACCGCCACCGCTGCGCCGCCGCGACGATCGCGGCGTCGAGGCCGGGCTCGATGCCCGCGACGACGTCGACCTTCTCGACCTCGCCGTCGACGCCGATCGTGAAGCGAATCTTGATCTTCCCCTCGACGCCGTCGGCCTGGGCCTGCGGGTAGAGCGCGTAGTTGATCTCGGTCTTCACGACGGGCTCTGGCTTCGTGGGCTCCTCGGCGCACGGCGCGTCGCCCGCGGCCTCTTCGGCGTGGTGCAGCCGCTTCTCCGAGATCGCCGACGCCACCTTGACGGGCGCCGCGGCCGCCGTCTTGGGCGCCGGGGCGTGCAGGCCGATGCCCGGGCCCACGTCGGAGTCGCTGTTGCTCATCGCGAGGTTCGTCGCGACGGGCGCCGCGGCCGCGTGGGCCACGGCCGCCGGCGCCGCCTTCGCGACCGTCTCGACGTGCGCGGGCGCGGGCCGCGCGATGGGGCGCGGCGGGGGCGGCGGCTTCGGCTTCGCCTCCTTCTTCTTCGCGTTTTCGACGGCGACCGAGATCGCGCGGTGCTTGCGCAGCTCGCGCTGCTGCGCGAAGGCGACCAACCCGGCGGCCAGGCCCACGTGGAACGCGACGGAGAGGACGAGGGTCGGGACGCGCACGGAGTGTTTACTCGCCGGCCTGCTGCACGTTGATGGCGAACTTCGTAATGCCCGCGATCTTCGCGAGGTCGAGGATGTGAACGACGTTGCCGTGCATGACCTCGCGGTCGGCGCTCACGACGAGGCTGACCTCGGGATCGGCGGCGACCGCCTCCTTCATCTTCTCGGCGACGGCCGGCTCGAGGATGAACTCCTCGTTCCAGCGCATCTTGCCGTCCTTGAGGATCTCGATCTTCGTGGGCTTGTCGGCCGTGCCGTCGGTCGAGTGCGCGCGCGGCAGCTGGACCTTCAGCGTCTGCGCGACGATGTAGGTCGACGCCACCATGAGGATGACGAGCAACACGAGCACGACGTCGACGAGCGGCGTGACGTTGATGGCCGCGATCGTGCGCGCGCGCCCGCGGCCCGTGTCCATCGTGCCGGCCATCTCAGGCCTCCGCCTTCGCGTGCGCGACGGGCGCGGTCGCGGCGTCACCGACGCGCTCGTCTCGCTCGGCGGCCTTCGCGGCGGCCGGGTGCGACTTCATGGCGGCGATCATGACGTTGCCCAGGCCCGCGGCCTGATCCTCGACGTCGGCGGCCTTCTTCTGGAAGACGTTGTACGAGATGACGGCGGGGAGCGCGACGAGGATGCCGACCGCCGTCGCGATGAGGGCCTCGGCGATGCCGCCCATGACGTTGCCCATCGCGCCCATCGAGTTGGCGCCGAGCTCGCGGAACGCCGTGACGATGCCGAGCACGGTGCCGAAGAGGCCGATAAACGGCGCGTTGTTGCCGAGCGTTCCGAGGAACAGCAGGCCGGCCTCGAACTTCTTGCGGCGCTGCCGCACGGCCTTCACGAGGATCTGCTCGACGGCGTCGGGGCCCTCGGCGTACCACTCCATCGCCTCGCCCGCGATCTCGGCGGGGATCGAGGGGCTGTCGTGCAGCGCCTTGCGCGCGGCGTTGAGATCACCGCGCTTGAGCGCGCGCTTGAGGCGATCCGACAGCTCGTCGATGTCGTCGCGGCGCCTGAAGAAGAACCACCAGCGCTCGAAGATGACGCCGATCGAAATCACCGACAGCGCGAGCAGGACGTAGAGAACCGCCTGGCTCGCGATCTGCGCGACGAACACCAACTTTTGCATCAATACGTTCGAGCTCATTTTCGACCTCTGTTGTTACGGCCCGAAAGGCGCTGTTTGCGGCTCCGTCTCGTGCTCATGGGATGGAAAACGTGAAGGCGAGGACCCCGGACGCCGCGACGTGCGGCCGAGCCGCGTCGAGATCGCTCACCTGTCCGATGGCCTCGCCGAGCGGGTTGTCGGTGTCGCCGTTCGCGACGGCGATGGCGTGCCAGCGCGCGCTGCCTTGGCCGCACAGCGACGTCGTGTCGACGCGCACCTCGTAAGTGCCCGAGGGCGGCGGCGTCGCGGGCACGGCCGGCGTGCCCACGGGGAAGATCAGGTTCTCCTGACGGCGTCCGTCGATCACGCAGCCCGCGTTGGAGTCGTAGTCGAGGGCCCCGGCCGCCGCGACCTGGGCCGAGTTGTGAATGATCGGATTCCCCATGGCGTCCGCCACGGGCAGCGCGAGCGGCGACTTGGCCCACACGATGACGGGGTTGGTCGCGTCGGTGGCGTTCGGCACCGTGACGTGCAAATCAAGATCGGACTCGGTGTCCCAGTCCAGCGACACGACGAGCGTGCCCTGTGGGATCGGCGACTGAACGCGAACGGCGAGATCGTGGGAGGCGCCGAGCTGGCCGTCCTTGTCGACGGCGCGGAACACGATCGTGCGCATCCCCGCGGGGAGGGTCGACGAGAACGACAGCACCGTCTGGAAGGTGAAATTTCCCGGCGTGTCGGTGTCCATCGTCCCCGTGGGAACGATCCAGTGCGCGTTGTCGCCCGATAGGCCGATCTGGACCGCCGTGGCCGTGCCCGTGGCCGAGCCCCCGATGTTGCGCGACAGGCCTGCCGTGATGACCGTGCTGTTCGTTTGGACGAAGGCGACCGCCGGCCCCGTCGCCGTCATGTCCGACATGAGCTCGCCCGATGCGTACTGGGCGCCCGAGGCGCGCATGAGGGAGTCGAGCCCCGTGTCGGCGCTCGCGCCGCCGCAGCCCGCGCCGACCGCGAGCAGGGAGAGGATCGCCGACGAGATCGCGCCGCGCATCAGTACACCCATTGCCCGCGCAGGATGAGCGTGTTCGACGCGAGGTTCGTGGGCAGCCCGTTCGCGTCGAGGCCGTTGTGGTTGCGGTTGACGTCGTACTCGAGCGTGAGCCGACCGCCGATGGCGCGCGCGCCCGCGACGAACGCGACCGTCTGCATCGCGTTGCTCGAGGGCACGAGGAGGCCGCGCGACTGGTCGGTCGAGTCGAGGTCGGACCGGTAATAGTCGTAACGAACGCCGACGGAGGCGTACGTGCCGATCTCCTGCGTGATGGCGCCGTAACCTCCGAGCTCGCGATAGTCACGGCCCACGGCGACGGGATCGGCGGGCATGATCGCGCGGTCCAGGTTCTTCGCGAAGTAGATCTCGCCGTAGACGACGGTCTGGCCGACCTTCGGAACGTCGACGGCGAGCTCGAGATCGGCGCCGTAGCCGAAGCGGCCGAAGTTCTTCGAGGGGGTCGCCGACTTCCCCGGCGTCACGATGAGCTCGCTCGGGTCGAGGACGCCGTTCTCGTTGCGATCGACCCACTGCACGGTGGCCTTCGTCGCGACTGTGCCCGGGTGAAAGCCCGTCCCCGACAACCCCGAGAAGCCGGCCGACACGCGGACGCTGTCGGTGACGGGCGTGTCGATGCCGAGCCGCCCCGTGATGTCCTTCGCGTTGTTGGGATCGCGGCCCGGGAAGGTCTTTTCACCGAGCGGGTTGCCGTTCTGAACGGCGATCGCGTAGCGGACGAAGCGCCAGCCGCCCTGCAGGCGCGCGCCGAGGTCGTACTCACCCGGGAACAACGCGCGCTCGGTCGTCGAGCGCTCCATGAACAAACGGTCTCGGTCGCTCTGGAGCACCTCGAAGCCGAAGGGGATCTTGAACATGCCGATCGAGGCCATGATGAGCGGCACGTCGTCCGGGCGCGCGCCCGGCAGCTTCACCGACGCCTCGGCGTCGACGAGGCGCGCCTGCGTCCCGTTCGTCGTGTTGCCGTCGAATTCGAGCACGCCGGCCGTGTATTCGCGG
>DATAZS010000412.1:0-7504 GCA_036271915.1 Polyangia bacterium | reverse complement strand
GCCCATCGCCGCGCCCAACGTCGCGCGCGTCCTTCAAGATTTGAACTGCATCCAGGTCGTCAAGCGGCGCGCGCCCGTGCTCTCGCCCGCGATGCAGGTCGTGCTGCCGCACCACCGCTTCGACGTCGGGCCGAGCGACGAGGCGCTCGGGCGCGAGCTCGCGCGCGAGTTCGGCGCCGAGCGCGGCGCGATCGAGGCGGCGCTCGCGCGCGTCGCCGCGACGAGCGCCACGATCGAGCCGCTGCTCTCGACGGAGATCACGCTGCCGCCCGATGGCTTCTGGGAGCGCCGCGAGGTGGGCCGCCTCGAGTCGATGTTGCCCAAGCGCGGCGCCGATCTGCTGGCGCCGCTGCCCGCGGGGCACGCCATGCGCGCCGTCGTCGCGGCGCCCGCCGCGCTGTCGGGCGCCGTCGCGCCGCACGAGCTGCCGCGCGCGAACGTCGGCCAGGCGCGCGCCTTCGAGCTGGCGCGCCATGGCCTGCACCGCTTCGAGGGTGGCTACGCCGCCCTCCAGGCGCTCTTTCGCGAAAAGCTCGAGACGTTCTCGGGCGAGCGCCGCGACAAGGTCGTGCCCGTCGAGGTCGTCATGCGCCGCGGGCGCGCCGTCGGCGTGCGCGTCCACCCGCGCGACGAGACCATCGGCTGCGAGCACCTCGTGTGGGCGGGCTCGGCGGCGGCGCTGCACGAGATCTGCGCCGAGAAGCCGCCGCGCCGCGGCCGCGACGGCGCGCCCGGGCTGCACGTCGAGGCCTACCGCTACACGCTCGCGATGTTGGTCACGCCCGAGGCGCTGCCCGAGGGCATGGGCGAGCGCGTATTCCTGATTCACGATCCGGCGCGGCCGCTCGTCGAGGAGAACGCCCTCGCGATCACCGTGGGCCAGCCGGCGGCGCGCCAGGCCGACCAGATCCCCGTCTGGGTCGAGTGCGTCGTGCCCGCGCCGCACGTGGACGCGGGTCCCGGCTACCTGCGCGCGCTACGCGGGCGCGTCGTCGAGCGCCTCGAGACGTTGCTGCCGTTCTTTCGCCGTCACCTCATCGTGCTCGCGTCGCCGCACGACGGCCTGCCGCCCGAGCTCCCCGCGGCGGTAAAAGCGACGCCGACCACGAAGAAGAGCGCCGCGCCGCCGCCCGCGTCATCGGCGCCCACGATGCCGCTGCCCCCCCTCTACGCCGTCGACGGCGACAGCCCGTTCGACGTCGCGGCGTTGCCGCACGCGACCGGCATCAAGAACCTCTATCTGGCGGGCCTCGAGAACCTGCCGGGCCTCGGGCTCGAGGGCGAGCTCGTGTCGGCCTGGGGCGTCGTGCGCCTCATCGCGGGCGGTCAGCCCAAGCGCGATCCGCTGCGCCGCGAAGTCCTGATCAACGAGTAGCCGCTACCGGCCCGGCTTGCGCGGCTGCGTCCTGCAATAGCCCGCGATGAGCCGCTCGTGATCGGGGCGCAGCGCGATGAAGCGCACGCCCGTGCGGCGGAAGCCACCGGAGGCGCCGTCGTTGACGACGACGCCGCGGGCCGCGATCTCCTCGCCCGAGCCGGGCAGCGAGAACGACAGCGACACCTCGGCGCTCGCGGGCACGGTCGTGCCGCGTGGCCGCCGAATCGTCATGCCCGAGGGGCCGATCTCCTCGGCCTGGCACAAAGAGATGCGGCCCGCGAAGGACTTCTTGACGGCGAATACGGCGGGCGTGCGCTCGGCGCTTCGCCTGTCCCCGTCAACTCTCCTGCGATCGAACATCATGGACGAGCTTCGATCGCCCCTGCCCCCGACGCAAAAAAATTTGCGGGCGCCCCGGCCCGGCGCGGCACCGTCTTAAAGCGGTTGGGCCTCGTCGATGAGGAAGTTCGGGATGTCGTCCGACACGAGGTAGGCGAGCTTGCACGCCGCGCACTCGAAGGCGCTCTCGTCGGGCCGTAGCGTGAGCGGTCCCTTGCACTTCGGGCAGGCCAGGATGTCGATGAGCTCGCGGTTCAGCGCCATGTGCGAGTGTGTATACCGCAAATTTTTGCGTCCGCGCACGGTTCTCGCGAGGTCCGCGCGGCTGCGTTACGATGCGGCACCGCCATGAAACGCGTGATCTTCGCCGTCGCAGTGGCCGCCGCCGTCGGCATGTTCGCCTGGACGCTCAGGCGCTTCACGAGGATGTTCGCCGCGGGGCGCCCCGACCCGCGCACGGACCGCGCCGAGGAGCGCGTCGACTCGGTGCTCAAGTACTTCTTCGGCCAGAAGAAGGTCGTCGAGGAAACGACGTTGCCCGCGAAGCGCTTCCCGCGCTTCGTGAGCGCGCTCGGCAGCAAGTACCACTTCCTCATCTTCTGGGGCTTCCTCATCATCACCGTCGGCACGGGCGAGACGATGCTTCAGGGGCTCTTCCCTTCGCTCTCGCTCACGCTGCTGGGCGCGCCGTTCGCGCACGCCGCGTACACGGTCATCGACTGGTCGACGCTCGTCGTGCTCGCCGTCATCGTGTTCGCGGTCTTCCGGCGCCTCGTGCTGCAGCCGCGCCTCATCCCCATGAGCCGCGACGCCGCCGCGATCCTGTCGGCGATCGGCCTGCTCATGGTGACGCACTTCGGGATTCACGCCCTGCGCGGCGTCGCCGGGGCGCCCGAGGCGGGATACCCGGTGTCGGCGGCGATCGGCGACGCGCTCGGCTTTCTGCCGCGCGACGTCGCCTTCGTGCTGTCGGAGGCGTCGTGGTGGGTGCACGTGCTCATCGTGCTCGGGTTCCTCAACTACCTGCTCTACTCGAAGCACAGCCACATCCTCGCGGCGCTCCCCAACATCTATTTCCGCAAGCTGGGCCAGCGCGGGATCCTGCCCAAGCTCAACATGGAGGCCGACGACATGGCGGCCACGGGCGTCGTGAGCGAGTGGAAGGACTTCACGTGGAAGTCGCTGCTCGACGGCTACGCCTGCACCGAGTGCGCGCGCTGCTCGAACTTCTGCCCGGCGTTCAACACGGGCAAGCCGCTGTCGCCCATGCAGGTCATCCACGACGTACGCGACGACATGCGCACGCGCATGCCCGATCGCGGCCCGCTGGACGCGCTCATCGACCGCTTTCAACACGGCTCGCCCTCGGGCGACAACAAGACGGACACCGTGATGCCGCTCATCGGTGGACGCACGTCGGAGGACGTGCTGTGGGCGTGCACGACGTGCGGCGCGTGCCAGGAGGTCTGCCCGGTCTTCATCGATCACCCCGAGAAGATCATTCAGATGCGTCAGAACCTCGTGCTCGTGCAGGAGAAGGTGCCGCCCGATCTCGCGCGCACGTTCACGAACCTCGAGCGCAACGGGAACCCGTGGGGCATCGGCGCCGACAAGCGCATGGACTGGGCGAACGGCCACGACGTCCCCACGCTCGACGACAAGCCCGACGCCGAATACCTGCTGTGGGTCGGCTGCGCGGGCGCGTACGACGATCGCATCAAGAAGCAGACGCTCGCGCTCGTCGACGTGCTCCGCGAAGGCGGCGTCGACTTCGCCGTGCTGGGCCTCGAGGAGGGCTGCACGGGCGATCCCGCGCGCCGCTCGGGCAACGAGATGCTGTACCAGATGCAGGCGCAGCAGAACGTCGAGACCATGAACGCCAAAAAAGTGAAGAAGGTCATCACGGCCTGTCCGCACTGCCTGCACACGATCAAGAACGAGTACCCGCAGCTGGGCGGCACCTTCGAGGTGCGCCACCACACGCAGGTCATCAACGAGCTGGTCGCGACCGGCAAGATCGAGCTCGACAAGGCGGCGCTCGCGTCGGGCGAGCGCGCCGAGGCCGGCGCCGCCGCGCTGTCGTCGAAGAAGATCGCGTTCCACGATCCGTGCTACCTCGGCCGCTGGAACGGCGAGTACGACGCGCCCCGCAACGTGCTCGATGCCGCGTCCGACGGGCGCGTCGAATTGCCGCGTAACAAAGAGCACGGCTTCTGCTGCGGCGCCGGCGGCGGCCGCATGTGGATGGAGGAGAAGATAGGGACGCGCGTGAACCACAATAGAACCGACGAGGTCATCGCCTCGGGCGCCGACACCGTGGCGACCGCCTGCCCCTTCTGCACGATCATGCTCCGCGACGGCGTCCAGGACCGCGGCGCGGGCGAAAAGGTTCAGGTGCTCAACGTCAGCGAGCTCGTCGCCAAGTCGATGAAGCGCAAGCGCGAGCTCGAGGGCGGCGCGAAGGCGGCCGGAGGCACACCCTCGTGAGCGTGCGCCTCGCGGCGATCGGGCTCGTCTTGGCGTCGATGTCGATGTCGGCGTGCGCGAATGTCACCGCGGAGGTGACGCCGATCGGACCCGCCTTCCCCGCGCGTGGGGCGGGTTGTCCCCTCACGGTCTCGCCGGCGCAGCCGCCGCCCTACCCGATCGTCGACATCGCGAGCGCGCGCGTGAAGTGCAAGGACCGACGAACGTCCTGCATCGAAGAGCTCGAGGCGCGCGCGTGCGACGCGGGCGCGGACGCCGTGTACGGGTTCAGCGAGACCGTGCGAGGACACACGACGTTCATCACGGCGACCTTCGCGCACTCGGCGAGGCCGCCGCGCTGAAGCGAAGCCCCCGCGCCCAGGAGTCGGTAGCGCGTCACTCTTCGTCGTCACTCCTCGTCGTCGCGCGCCGCAGACAAACGCGAGAGCACGCCCAGATCCTCGAGCGTCGTGACGTCGCCCTTGGCGACACCGGACGTCGCGATCTCCTTGAGCAAGCGCCGCATGATCTTTCCCGAGCGCGTCTTCGGGAGCGCGTCGGTGAAGCGGATCTCGTCGGGGCGCGCGAGGGCGCCGATCTCCTTGGCGACGTGCTGCGTGAGCTGCGCCTTGATCTCGGGTGACGGCTCGATGCCGGACTTGAGCGTCACGAAGGCGAAGATCGCCTGACCCTTTAGTTCGTGCGGCGGCCCGACGACGGCGGCCTCGGCGACCGATGGGTGCGACACGAGCGCGCTCTCGATCTCGGCCGTGCCCAGGCGGTGGCCCGCGACGTTGAGCACGTCGTCGACGCGGCCCATGACCCAGAAGTAGCCGTCCTCGTCCTGGCGCGAGCCGTCGCCCGTGAAGTAGACGCCCGAGCCTGCCGTCGGCGAGGCGGGGTCGACGATCTCGGACCAGTAGCTCTTCTTGTAGCGCTCGGGATCCCCGTGCACGCCGCGCAACATCGACGGCCACGGCTTCTTGATGACGAGGAAGCCGCCCTCGTTCGGCGCGCACGGCGTGCCGTCGCGCTTGACGACGGCCGCGTCGACGCCGAAGAACGGGCGCGCGCAGCTGCCGGGCTTCGCCGCCGTGATGCCGGGAAGCGGCGTCATCATGATGCCGCCCGTCTCGGTCTGCCACCACGTGTCGACGATCGGGCAGCGGCCGCCGCCGATGACCTCGTGGTACCACATCCACGCCTCGGGGTTGATGGGCTCGCCCACGCTGCCGAGCAGGCGCAGCGACGACAGGTCGTGCTTCTTGACGTGCTCGTCGCCCCAGCGCACGAACGCGCGGATCGCCGTGGGCGCCGTGTAGAAGATCGAGACCTTGCGGCGCTCGATGATCGACCAGAAGCGATCTTTGTCCGGGAAGTCGGGCGCGCCCTCGTACATCACCGTCGTCGCGCCGTTCGACAGCGGACCGTACACGACGTAGCTGTGCCCCGTGACCCAGCCGATGTCGGCCGTGCACCAGAAGACGTCGTCCTCGTGCAGATCGAAGACGTACTTCGTCGTGATGTGCGTGCCCAGGAGGTAGCCGCCCGTCGTGTGCACGACGCCCTTGGGCTTCCCCGTCGTGCCCGACGTGTAGAGGATGAAGAGCGGGTGCTCGGACGGCAAGCTCGCGGGCGCGCACTCGGGCTTCGCGCCCTTCATGAGCTCGTGCCACCAGCGGTCGCGGCCCTCGTTGAACGAGATCTCGCCGCCCGTGCGGCGCACGACGACGCAGCCCGTGATCGTGGGCGTCTCGGCGAGCGCCTTGTCGACGTTGGCCTTGAGCGGGACCGGCTTGCCACGGCGCCAGCCGCCGTCGGCCGTGATGCAGAGCTTGGCGCCGCAGTCGTTGATGCGGTCGCGCAGCGCCTCGGCCGAAAAGCCGCCGAAGACGACGGTGTGGGGCGCGCCCACGCGCGTGCACGCGAGCATGGCGACGGCCGCCTCGGGGATCATGGGCATGTAGATCGCGACGCGATCGCCGGCGCCGATGCCCAGGCCCTTCAGCACGTTCGCGAACTTGCAGACCTCGGCGTGGAGCTGCGCGTAGGTGAGCTTGACCGCCTCGACACGCCCGTCGGCCATGGGCTCGCCTTCCCACTCGAGCGCGACCTTGTTCCCGCGCGTCGCGAGGTGACGGTCGAGGCAGTTCTCCGAGACGTTGAGCTCGCCGCCGTCGAACCACTTCGCCCACGGTGGCTGCCAGTCGAGGACCGTCGTCCACGGCTTGCTCCACTGGAGCTCTTTTTCAGCTGTCTCGGCCCAGAACGCCTCGGGCTCGGCGATCGATCGCGCGTACGCGCGCGCGTACGCGGCTTCGTCGTTGATGAGCGCGTGCGCCGCGAAGCCGGCGGGCGGCGGGAAGCGGCGCGCCTCGCGCGATACGGACTTGATGACGCCCGTGGCGTCGGTGCCCTGCCCTTTGGTGTCGTTGCTGTTCGCCATGTTGGCCTCCTGTCGTCGGCGATCCGCGCTACCTGACCTCGAAGCTTACCCCGCCGCCCGTCGTCGTCGTCGTCGTCGTCGTCGTCATCGTCGTCGTCGGCAGCCACTCGGAGTTGACGCTCGTGACGTGCGCGTAGGAGGGGCCACGGCGCAACCACGCGAGGAAGGCTTCGGTCGCCGCGTCTTCGCCTTCGGCGTCGACCTCGACGGTGCCGTCGAGTTGGTTGCGGACCCAGCCCGTGAGCTGCAGTCGACGCGCCTCGCTGGCCGTCGCCGCGCGGAAGCCGACGCCCTGGACCCGCCCGCGCACGACGGCGCGGAATCGTTTCACGGCTGCACGCGGACGGATGGGAGCTGATGATCGCGACCCGCGGGCTTCGCGCAGGGCCCGAGCAACGGGATCGAGCGTGGCTCGCCGGGGCGGCCGTCGGCGCGCGCCGCGAACAGCCGCACGGAGCCGTCGGCGTCGATGAGCCCCGTGAGCAGCCAGCGTCCGTCGGGCGAGAGATCGGGGTGACCGAAGCGGCCGGGCTGAGAGAGCAGCGAGGTCGCGGCGTCCTCGGCGCCCACGCGAAAGACGGCGCCTCCGCGCGGCGTCGTCGCGTCGACCGCGCGGACCTTCGCCGTGAGGAAAACGGGCGTGCGCTCGGGCGGCAGGCGGATCGCCGCGCCGCTCGGCAATGGGATCGTGCGCCCCGTCGCGAGCCGGTCGGGCGCCTCGGCGTCGGGCAACGTGAGCGCGCGCGCGATCGTGAGCGCCACGGGCGGCCCCGACTCGACGCGCGCCGCGAAGACCTGCGTGGGCTGCGGGCCGGCTGCGCGGCTGCGCGCCGTGTCGCCCGTCGCGATCCACAGTGTGTCGCCCACGGGCGAGA
>DATAZS010000411.1:0-1625 GCA_036271915.1 Polyangia bacterium | reverse complement strand
ACCTGCCATGATCCCGACCACGCCTACGGACCGCCGAACGATCGCGCGGTCCAGCTCGGCGGTCCCGACGGCAAGGCGACGGGCGCCCGCGCCGCGCCGTCGCTTCGCTACAAGGAGTACACGCCGCCCTTCGCAGACCTGCTCGACAACCCCGACGGCATCAGCGCGCCCGGGCCGGGCGGTGGCTTCGCGTGGGACGGACGCGCCGACTCGCTCGCGGCGCAGGCGCGGCTGCCGCTGCTGTCGCCCGTCGAGATGGCGAACGCGACCCCCGCCGACGTCGTCCGCAAGATCACGATGGCGCCCTACGCGCCGATGTTCCACGACGCGTTCCCGAACGTCGCTGCCACCGACGCCGGGGCGGCGTTCCAAGCGGCGCTGAGCGCGCTCGAGGCCTTCCAGCGCGAGGACGCGAGCTTTCATCCATACACGAGCAAGTTCGATCTGCGCAGCGACAACAAGATCGGCGGCACGTTCACAGCGGCCGAGCTGCGCGGCTATAAATTGTTCGTCGACGCCAAGCGAGGGAACTGCGCCTCGTGCCACTACCACGGCGCGGGACTGCACGGCAGCGTGGGCATGTTCACCGACTACTCGTACGAAGCCATCGGCGTGCCGCGCAACCGCGCGCTGCCCGGCAATGCCGACGCGGCCAGCTTCGACCTCGGGATCTGCGGGCCGCTGCGCGCAGACCACTCGCCCGCGAACAATCCCAACACCTTCTGCGGGATGTTCAAGACGCCGACGCTGCGCAACGTTGCCACGCGGAAGGCGTTCTTCCACAACGGCGTCATGCACTCTCTCGAGCAGGCGCTTCGGTTCTACGTCACGCGCGACACGATGCCCGAGCTCTGGTACCCGACCGTCGGTGGCAGGCCAAAGGCGCACAACGATCACGGCTTCCCGCGCTACGGGCTCGTCACGCAGCAATTCGTGGGCGGCGTCGTACAAAAGTTCGACGACCTGCCCGCGGCGTACCGCGCCAACGTCGATCCCCAGATGCCGCTCGACGGGCGCGCGCGCGGCGCGAAGCCGCCGCTCGCGGAGCGCGACGTCTCCGATCTGATCTGCTTCCTCGAAACGCTGACCGACGGCTATCGGCCGCCGACGGTCGCGCCGACCTCGGGCCGCTGCGTGGACTGACGACATGTGGACTGACGACATGATGATGAAGACGACGAATCGACGTTGGGTGCTGTGGGGCGCGCTCGTGCTCGCGAGCGCGGGGTGCTCGAAGAAGCGCGCGGCCGATCAATCGGGCGTCAGCGCGCCGACACCCGACGTCACGCGCGAGAGCTTCCGCGCGGGCCTCGTCGAGTACCTGCACATGCGCGGCGATCTCTGCGTCGACAAACCGCGCTGGCCGATCGACGTCGCGCCACTCGACGTGCAGCGCGGCACGCGCGACGCGCGTCAGCTGCCGGCGCTCGCCCGTCTGGGCGTCGTTGCCGGACACACCGTCTCCGTACGCTCGAAGGAAGACCTACAAGCCGCGCCCACGATCGTGACGCGCTACGAGCTCACGCCGCTCGGTCGTCAGTCCTTCATCGACCGCCACACGCGCAAGCCGGTCGATCCGAACGACCCGGACAACGAAGCCGCTCAGCCGGATTTCTGCCTCGCGC
>DATAZS010000410.1:0-2150 GCA_036271915.1 Polyangia bacterium | reverse complement strand
GCGCCGTGCGCGATCCATCGTACGACGTGCGCAACGCCGCCATCCCGGGCCTCGCGCTCGCGTGGTCACGCCGTCAGACGGCGGCCGAGCTGGGCGCCGCGCTCGTCTCCGCCGAGGCCGACAGCACCCGCCGCTTCGTCGCGCTCGAGGCGCTCGTCATCAAGGCTCAGGACGGCGGCAAGCCCGCCAACGGCACGCCCGCCGATCGCGCCGCGGCGCGCGCGGCGCTGCAACAGGCCGCCGACGCCGGTCCGCCGCTCGCGCGCCTCGCCGCGCAGATCGGCCGCGCCTTCCTCGAGGCGCACCCGCCCGACATGCACGTGTTTATTGAACGGCTTTTGGGCGGCTGACCGCCGCCGTCGCCGATTGGAACGGCTCTTGGGCGGCTGACCGCCGCTACTGAACGTCGCAGAAGGGCTCGTGGAGCTCGACGCAGAAGTTCTCGAGGCCGTGCGCGTAGTGGGCCTTGATGAAGGCGTCGAACGTCGTCTCGTCGAAGCACGTCGCGCGAAGCGTCCACGTCCACGCCGACGCCGCCCATCGAACGTCGAGTGTCGGATCAGGCGCGAGGATGATGCGGTGCTTGGTGGGCGCGACGCATTCGTAGTGATCGGCCGTGTCGACGTCAGCCGGATCCATCGGGAACGGAAGCGCGTCGATCACCGCCTGCGCGCGCGCGATCTCGGCGGCGCACGCGGCGTCGGTCGCCGCGCAGTTGTAGACGATGACGATCGCGCCGTGCTCGAGATCGTGCACGAGGTGTCCCCACGGCACGGGCGTCTTGTACGTCCCGTAGTCGGCCCAGATCGGGTAGTGGTTGCCCGACGAGGGCGGCTTCGTGCCGTAGGTCGGAACCGGCAGGCAGTCCACGTGAATCGCGCCCTCGTCCGGGTGCTGGGCGATGACGGCCGTGCACGCGCCGCCGTCCGCGCCCGCGTCGGTCTCGATCGTCTCGCTCGCATACGCGTCTGCGTTCGCGTCCGTACCGACGAAGCCCGCCGTCCCCGAAGCGCCCGCGCCGCCCACGGCGCCGTCGTCGGCCTCCTTCAGTCGCCCACAACCGCCGACCGCGACGGCCGCCATCAACACGAGCGCCGCGCTGCGCACCTCAGCGCCTCCGGCTCGACATCGCGCGATCGATCTCTCGCTGGCTCTCACGCTTCTTCGAGTCCTCTCGCTTGTCCCATTCCTGCTTGCCGTGCACGAGCGCGAGCTCGGCCTTCACGCGCCCTTTTTTCTCATAGAGCGACAGCGGCACGAGAGTGTAGCCCTTCTCTTTGATCTTGCCGGCGAGGCGATCGATCTCGCGCCGGTGCAACAGCAATTTGCGCTTGCGCCGCGGCACGTGGTTCCGCCCGTGCGCGTGCGGGTAGACGCCGATGTCGACCTGGTGCAGCCACGCCTCGTTGTTGTCGATGTCGGCGAACGAGTCGACCATCGTGACCTTGCCGTCGCGGATCGACTTCACCTCCGACCCGGCGAGCACGATGCCCGCCTCGACGGTCTCGTCGACGTGATAGACGTGCCGCGCCTTGCGGTTGCGCGCGAGGACCTTGGTCTCTTCTGCTTTGGCGGCTGCCGGTTTGGCCACGCCCGAACATACCTCGCGAACGATAGCCGGACAGAAATGTCGTGACGCCGAGATCTTTCGGAGCCGCGCCGTGTGGCTGGAAACGTCCAAACGACATTTTCGAGTGGCGTGATGATTGCTTGCCAAAACGCGGCATGCGTTCATTCGTAGTGGTCTGCATCTCGCTGGCGCTCTTCGCTGCCTGCGGTGGCACCAAATCGACGGTGAGCTGCTCTGGCGTCGTCCTCACGCCGGGCGGCCCGAGGCCAAAGGCGTGCGTCCACGAGATCCCGAACGGCGCAACCGTGACGACGGCTGCCGACGGCTCAAGCACCGTGACCCTCAACGGCAAGGTCGTGGCCTCGTACCCTCCCTGCCCTTGCACCGATCCCGGCGCATGCACGGATCGCAACGGCGCCACTCATGCGAGCGGCTTACCGTGGATGGACGGCTGCATGTCGTGCCAGTGCGACGCTCTTGGCGACGGCTCCGTCGGTCCTGTCTGTACACACAACGCGTGCCCGCCTGACGCAGGCGATTCGGGCGACGCGCGCGATTCTGGTGACACAGCCGACGCGAC
>DATAZS010000409.1:0-2074 GCA_036271915.1 Polyangia bacterium | reverse complement strand
CGTCCATGCAGCCCGGCGCTCGCCACCTGCGCGTGGGGTTTCATGCGCCCCTCGCCGTGGGGACCATCGTCACGCGCGGCGACGTCGATCGCGTGAGCGTGCTGCGCGCCGACGCGGCCTACCCCGGCGCGCTCGGCGACGACACGCAGTGGCTCGAGGCCGCCCACGAGAGCGGGCATGAGATCTCGGTCTGGGTGATGCCGCCCGGCACGCGTGCACGCGCGATCCGTTTCACGACGACCGCCACCGGCAACGATCGGCCGCTCGTCGGTCACCTCGTCGGCGCCAGCGTGCTGTCCGAGCGCTTCGCAAACGTCGCGCCCCAAGCGCTGGCGTTCGCGAGCAGCGCCCAGCACGACGCCGCGTGGATCACCGACGGGACCTGGCGCGAATGGACGAGCGACGACTCGGAGCGGACGGCGCCCGTGTCCCCGGCGCATCCCGAGTCGGTCGTGCTGCTGTGGGACCGCCCCGTGACGCTGCGCGGGCTGTGCGCGCTGTGGCCCGGCTTCGGCGCCGCCGACGCGCAGATCTACGTCGGCCCGCGCGACGTTCACCCGCGCGAAGCGCGAGACGACGCCTGGAAGACGCTCGTGACGCTCCCTCTCGCCCATCGATATCCCGAGGTCTTCGTGCCGAACTGGATCGACTTCGGCCGCTCCGTCACGACGCGCGCGATCCGCCTGCGCTTCACGGCGCCCGCCGACGAGAGCGGACACTACCTGCGCGGAAAGACGCACGCGGGCAAGCTGGGCTGGCTCGGCGAGCTGCTCGCGCTCTCCGACCTCCACGGCGCGCCGGTGCCCGCGCCGGCGTCGGCGCCCGCTCCCCATCCGCCGATCGCCGTGCCGTTCACGATGAAGGCGCCCGGCTTCGCGACGCTCGTCATCGAGGACGCCGCGGGACGCCGCGTGCGCAACCTCGTCGGCGACACGTGGTTCGCCGCGGGCGCGCAGGTCGCGTGGTGGGACGGCCTCGACGAGAGCGGGCGCGCCATGGGTCCGTTCGCGGGCATCAACAAGACGGTGGGCGCCCCCGTCGCGCCCGGCCGCTATCGCGTGCGCGGCCTCGTCCACGGACCGATCGGGTTGCACTACGAGCTCAGCGTGAACTCGCCGGGGACCCCGCCGTGGTTCACGGGCTCGACGCACGGCGAGCGCAGCGCAGGCGGTTGGATGGCCGATCACTCGAGCCCCGCGGCCGCGCTCTTCCTGCCAGGCACCCGGCCGCGCGTCCTGCTCGCGAGCCCGGTCGCCGAGGACGGCAACGGCGTGATCTGGACCGACCTCGACGGCAACAAGCTCGACGGACGGCGGTGGATCGGCGGCGTTTGGACGGGCGCGACGGCCCTCGCGCGCGACGTCGGCGCGCGGCCGACGCCGGGGATCTACGCCTTCGCGGGGACGGGCTGGAAGAACCAGATGCGCCTCACGGCTTTTCACGACGACGACACGTTCACGCCCGTCGTCACGCGCGACGCGACGAAGGTGCCGAACGAGAGCCTCGGCGGCCTCGCCGCGCGCGACGGCGCGCTCCTCGCGGCGCTCCCCGACAGCGGGCGCGTCATGTCCGTCGACGTCGCGTCGGGCGCCGTCGCTGGCTTCGCGGCGTTGCCGGGCGTGCGCGCGCTCGCCTTCGACGGCCGCGGCCGCCTGCTCGCGCTCGCGGGACGTCGCCTGCTCGCGTTCGCGCACCCCACGCCGTCCTCGCTGGGCGACGCGCGCGTGCTCGCCGACGGCCTCGTCGATCCGCACGCGCTCGCCGTCGGCGCGGACGGCGCCGTCTACGTCGCCGACTGGGGCAGTCATCAGGTCGTCGTGTTCGACGCCGAGGGACGTCGCCTGCGCACGATCGGACACGCGGGCGGCGCCGTCGTCGGCCCGTACGATCCCCTCCGCATGCACGAGCCCGCGGGCCTCACGATCACGAGCGATGATCACCTGTGGGTCGCCGAGAGCTCGTCGACGCCCAAGCGCGTGAGCGTCTGGACGACGGCCGGTGCCTTCGTGAAGGCGTTCTACGGTCCCCCCCAGTACGGCGGCGGCGGCTTCATCGACCCGCGCGATCGCACGAG
>DATAZS010000408.1:0-3037 GCA_036271915.1 Polyangia bacterium | reverse complement strand
CGATCGGCTCGATCCCCATCGGGTCGACGCTCACGGACGGCACGCACACGTTCACGGCCACCACGGGCGCGACGACGGCAGACGTCAGCAATTGGACGCTGAGCTCCATCGCGCTGGCCCCACCGGCCGCACTCACGGGTGACGTCACGCTCGCCGTCACCTCGACGTCGATCGAGGCGGCCAATGGCAGCACCGCGAGCACGACCCAGAACGTCACCCTGCACCTCACCGCCGATACCGCCAATCAGTTCGGCACGACCGGTGACGACGTGCTGACCAACGCAAGCTCCAGCGGTGGCATCCTGTGGGGCCTGGACGGCAACGACACGCTGACGGGCGGGGCAGGCCGCGACACGCTGCTGGGCGGATCGGGCAACGACACGCTCAACGGCGGCGCCGCCAACGATACGCTGGACGGCGGCAAGGGCAACGACATCGTCATCGGCGGCGCGGGCTCCGACCTCATCTCCGGGGGTGCAGGCAACGACACCCTCACCGGCGGCGTCGGAGGCGTGGCCGACACGACGTCCGATACCTTTCGCTGGCACCTGGGCGACGCCGGCACCGAAGGTACCGCGGCGACCGCGGCCAACGACACGATCACCGATTTCAGCGCGGCCGCTGCCTCTTCCGGTGGTGACGTGCTGGACTTGCGCGATCTCCTGTTAGGCGAACTCAAGGGCAGCAGCAACGGCGCGGGCAACCTGACGAAGTACATCGACTTCGACACGACCAGCACGCCGGGCTCGACCATCATCCACATCAGCTCGCACGGTGATTTCACGAGCGGCTTCTCAGCCGGATCGGAGGACGAACGCATCACGCTCACGGGCGTCGACCTGCGTGCGTCGATGGGGCTGGCCGCGGCATCGACCGACGCCCAGGTCATTTCCGAGATGCTCAATCGGGGCAAGCTGATCGTCGACGGGCCGTAGGCTCGGAGCGCCCGGCCCAGATCCCTCACGACCTCCGATCCGGCGTCGCCCTGGCGCCACCCCGGAGCGTCGATCGACCGGCCAGTCGCCTGTGTTGGCAATAAGGCACACACGTCGAAACTCGAAAGTTTTCCTGTGTGCCTCTGGCGATTCATGATACACCACTGGGTATTATGAGCCAGACGCACTTTCCCTCAGATTCCGTGAAGGATTCGACGCCTTCCACGATCATGTTGACCTCACCGAGTGGCTTCGCCGGAGGAATCCGGGTTGCCCTGGGCGATGACGTCCCCCTCGGTCGCAATGCGGCCTCCAGTCGAGGCTCGCCCGTCGACGCGGCCCCTCCGGGCTCGCGGTTCGACGGGCGAGACATGCACGCTGCGAGCGATCACGCCGTCAGCACTCGCTCGTCCGAGTCGACGACGAAAGGCGGAGGAACGACTAGCACCGGAGCCGGGCCCGCCACGCTCCCGGGGTCCATCTCGAACACCACTCCGGGCACCACTCCGGGCACCGCGCCCGACGGCACGCCAGGCACTTCAGACACCGCACCTGGTACACCCCCCGGTACCAGGCCGGACATCGCGCCGGAGATCTCGTCTTTCAACCATGCGCAGGGCAGCGACGCAGCAGCGCCCGTCGCGAACTCGCTCGAGCGAGCGTCGGATCCGGCCAGCAACGACCCCTCCAACGCGCAGGACGCATCCTTCGGCAGCAAGTCCAACGCAAGCAGCCCGTCTTCCGCCGGCGCATTCAATGCCACGCCGGTCGTCGAAGACGTCAGTCACGCCAGCATCCCGACAAGCACCAACGCGTCGCCTTCATACGGCGCAACGAGCCTCTACGACGCCGCTGCCCCAGCGATTCACCAGGGCGTCCCGGTCGACAACGCCGCGTCAGCCGCGGGTAGCGTCATCCCGCTGAGCCCACCAGTACATACGAACCTCGGCCCGATCGCCCAGGGCGCTTCCTTCGTCACATCCGAAAGCTCGGCGGTCGCCGGGCGCCTCGACCCCAACAACGGGTCCCAAGGCGGCGGCGAGTGGTCGTTGGCGAGCGATCCCGCGCACGGCAGCGCCGTCGTCCATGCCGACGGCACGTTCAGCTACACGCCGGCGGCCACCTACGACGGCACCGATTCCTTCATCTACAAGATCACGTATGGCGACGGATCGTCGTCCTCCGCCACGGTCTCGTTGAACATCACGCCGGTCGATTTCGTCCCCGTCGCCCACGGCGGCAGCTTCTCGACGCCGGAAGATGGAACTGCCTCGGGCAATCTTGCCGGCAACGATTCGCCATCGCTGGATGGAGGCAACACCTGGTCGCTCGTCACCGGCCCTGCACACGGCAACGTGACCATCACTTCCGATGGCACGTTCTCGTACACGCCGACCACGACCTACAACGGCGCGGACTCATTCACCTACAACATCACCGACGCCGAGGGGTCGACCTCGACAGCCACCGTCTCGTTGAACGTCACGCCCGTCGACTTCGTCCCAGTCGCCAAGAACGACTCTTTCACGACGGCCGAAGATGCTCCCGTCTCGGGCAACCTGGCGACCAATGACATGCCCTCCGCCGACGGCGGCAGTGTCTGGTCATTGGTGACGGGTCCTGCTCACGGCAGCGTTACCGTCAATGCCGATGGCACGTTCTCGTACACGCCTACGACCACCTACAACGGCGCGGACTCGTTCACCTACAAGATCACTGACGCCGACGGATCGACTTCGACCGCTACGGTCTCCTTGAACGTCACACCCGTCGACTTCGTCCCGGTCGCCAAGAACGACTCCTTCACGACGACGGAAGACGCTCCCGTCTCGGGCAACCTGGCGACCAACGACACGCCGTCGGCTGACGGCGGCAATGTCTGGTCGCTCGTCACCGGTCCCGCTCACGGCAGCGTGACGGTCAATTCCGACGGCACGTTCTCGTACACCCCGACCACGACTTATAACGGCGCGGATTCGTTCACTTACGGAGTCACCGACGCGGACGGTTCCACGTCGACAGCGACCGTGACTCTCAGTGTCACACCCGTCGACTTTGTCCCGGTCGCCAAGAACGACTAGTTCGCAACCACTGAAGACGCA
>DATAZS010000407.1:0-12659 GCA_036271915.1 Polyangia bacterium | reverse complement strand
GCGCTCGCGGGCGCGCAGATCCTGTTCGCGCCGCACTACGTGACGACGAAGGACGGCTCGCGGCCGACGCGCTGGGGCGACGCCTCGAACCCCTACAACGAGAAGGCGCTCATGTGCCGCGCGCTCGAGAACACGATCTATGTCGCCGCCGCCAACACGGCGACGTCCGACCAGGGCTCCGTGACGGGCATCATCGGGCCCGACGGCGCGCTCGTCGCGAGCCTCGAGTACGGCCGCGTCGGCGTCGTCGCCGCCGATCTCGATCTGGACCGCGCGACGCGCCTCATCGCGCGGCGCTGGGCGCCCGAGCGCAGCGTCTCGATCGTCGACACCTGATCGCGGTGACAGATCTCGGGCCGCGCGGTGTTCACCGTGCATGCCGCATCAGGGACTGCAACGGACGACGACGGTCCTCGCCGTCGTCGTCGTGGTCGTCGCGCTCGCCGCGGGAGGCGACGCGCGCGCCGACGAGGCCGCTGACGCGCTCACGCCGCCGCGCGTGATCCACTTCGTCGAGGCGCCGCGGCCCGAGGGTGCCGACGCGGGCGTCGTCGCCGTCGAGCTCGAGCTCACGATCGGCGTCGACGGCGCGCTCACGGACGCGCAGATCGCCGTGTCGGCCGGCGAGGCCTTCGACGCGGCGGCGCTCGCGGCCGTGCGGCAATTCATCTTCGAGCCCGCGCGGCGTGGCGCGCGCGCCGTGCCCGCGCGCATTCGCTATCGCTACACCTTCGAGGCGGTCGAGGCGATCAGCGACGCGGGCGCGCCCGGCGACGGCGCCGCGCCGCAACCTCCGGACGGCGGCGCGCCCACGATCGTGTCCGACGCAGGCGCGCCCGCCGACACCGCCCTGCCCTCGTTCGGCGCGACGGCGAGCATCGCGGCGCCGCCGCGCGAGGTGACGAAGCGGACGCTCGGCGCCGAGGAGCTCACGAACGCCGCCGGCACGCGCGGCGACGCCCTGCGCGTCGTCGAGCTCCTGCCGGGCGTCGCGCGACCGCCGTACTTGCAGGGCTTCCTGCTCATTCGAGGCTCGGGCCCCGATGACTCGCAGGTCGTCTTCGAGGGCGGTCCCGTCGATCGCCTCTACCACTTCGGCGGCCTCACGAGCTTCACGAACGCGCGCCTGCTCGACCACATCGATCTGTACCCCGGCAACTTCTCGGCGCGCTACGGCCGCAAGGTAGGCGGCATCGTCGACGTCGGCGTGCGCGATCCGAAGCGCGACGCCGTTCACTCCGTCGTCGACGTCAACCTCATCGACGCGTCGGTGCTCATCGAAGGGCGCTCGGCGATCGCGGTGCCTTCGCGCTCGCGGCCCGCCGCAGCTACATCGACGTGTGGTTCCGCGACGTCATCCCCGAGGACGCGTTCGGCGTGACGGCGGCGCCCGTCTACTACGACTATCAGGCGATCTACAGCTACCGCGCCGACAGCGGCGCCAGGCTGCGCGTCATGCTGTTCGGCTCGGCCGACAGCTTCGCCCAGGTGGCCTGCATCATCGACAACGGTCCGTGACGATCGCGTAGTCCATCGAATGCGATCTCGACGAGCGTGCAGCCGTCGAGATCGCGCTCATTTCCGTGGGCTCCGATGCACATCGCCGCAGCGCTGAAGCGTCGATAGCCAAGCCCGCTCGGGTGTTCGCGCCGTGGGCCAAGCCGCGTGCATCCCACGATCGCGCGATGCACGAGCGCGAGGCACCTTCGAGACTATGAAGGCGGGGCATGAAATCGCACGGTCTCGTTCGTCGCGCGATGCGGAGCCCCCTCGCGGCGCTCGCGTTCGCGCCGTTGCTCGCGTGTGGCGCGCCCCAACACAAGGCGGCGGTGTCGCCCGCCGTGATGCCGATGCCCGAAGCGACGCCCGCGCCGCTCGCGCACGCGCCCGACGTCGACGACGACGTTCCGGCCGCGCCGCGCCCCCACGTCGACACGCGCGCCTGCGAGCCCGCGGGCAAATCCGTCGTCGTCGTCGCGCGCGACGCCGATGGGCGGCCTGAGCGGTGGCGCTACTTCGAGACGCGGCACGGACACCGCGCGCTCACCTGCGAGGCCGCCGACAACAACGGCGACGGCAAGGTCGACGCGCGCTACTTCTACAACCACAGCGGGCACCTCGTGCTCGAGCAACGCGATCTCGACTTCGACGGGAACGCCGAGTTCGTCGCCGACTACTCGCAGTTCAAGTTCGCGGCGCACACGCCGCGCGCGCGCTCGCGCGACGGCAACTGACGCGCGCAAAAAAACGTGGCGCCGACCAGCAGTCGACGCCACGTTCGGGGGAGAGCTGCGCGTTCCTTACGGATTCGGCAGCGACATGAAGAGCGACCAGGCGGCGCCGGGTGAGTACTGAACGTTATTGTACGTGCTCTGATTGTGTCCAAGCCCGGGGAGCGGGCACCAGACGACCGGGTAAGCGGCCGGGCAACCGGTGAACTTCACGCACGCCGTGTACGTCGTCGCGTCGAACTGCGCGTGCGGCGCGGAGCCGGCGACGTCGGTGTACGTGAACGCGTAGTTCGAGCTCACGCAGCCGTTGCGCACGAGCAGGTCGTCACGGCCCGGCGCCGAGCCCAAGCTGTCCTCGCTCGTCATGGTCTTCGTGGTCGGCCCGATCGGGTTGGTGTCGTCGGCGGTGCCCGCGGAGAGGAACGCCGCGACGGGTCCCTTGCAGGGCGGGCGGTGGATGCGCATCCCGCCTTCGTCGCCGCTGATGCCGCGGATCACGTCGCCCGCGGCGCAGCCGAGCGTGTAGGCCTCCCACGCGCCGCTGCTGTAGCCCGAGACGTAGACCTTGCTCTTGTCGACGCAGTACTTCGCCTCGACGTCGGCAAGGACGGCGCGGAAGTACGGCTCCTCGGGCGTGTCGCTGCGCGCCTCGATCTGAGGACCGCCGTCGTCGAAGCACCCGGCCAGGTACGACAGGCCGACCTGGATCGTGCTCTGTGTCTTGTCGATTTGCAGACCGCCGCCGGGACCGGACGCGAAGCTCGAGGCGCTGCCGCCGCAGCCCCCGCCGCCGAACGTCACGGCGTACGCCTGAGCCGGGTTGTAGTTCTTCGGGAGGCGGACCGAGTACGGACGGTATTGGTAGTCGTAGCCGCCGTTCGGGAGCTTCTGGTTCTTGTAGACGGCGCCGCCAGCCAAATAGACCGGGTCGAGCGTCGCCGTGATGTGAATGTTCTTGAGGATGAAGTTGCTCGAGGAGTCGTTGGTGGCGGGCGCCGCGTTGCAGCCAGTGCTCATGCCCGTCGGCTTCGCGGGGAGCGAGGTGCTGCCGCCCGTTCCGTTGCTGCCGGCCGAGCCGCCCGACGCGCCCGCCGTGCCCGCGCCCGCGCCGGCCGAGCCACCCGACGCCCCCGCCGTGCCCGCGCCCGCCGTGCCCCCCGATGCGCCCGCCGTGTCCGCGCCCGCGCCCGCCGTGCCCCCCGACGCGCCCGCCGTGCCGCCCGTGCTGCCGGCTGAACCGCCCGACGCGCCCGTGTCACCCGCCGAGCCACCCGACGCGCCCGCCGTGCCCGACGCGCCCGCGCTGCCCGACGCGCCCGCCGTGCCGTTGTTTCCGGTCCCCTCGCTGCTCCCCGTCGTGCACGAAGCAACGGTCGCAAGGCAGAACGGGACCAAGACAAGTAAGCCTCTTTGCTTCGTCATCGGGGCAGCTCCTTGAACAAAAAAGGTTCGCTGAGGGGACAGGAGAGTATTTCCAGCGCGTACGGGCGTGACAATACTTTTGGCCGATTTTCTCGACGATTCCGCCGCGTTGAGCGGCTTTTCTCGGCCAGTTTGAGAATATTCTGAACGTGCCCCAATTACCCGCCCGCGCGTGATCGCCGCGCCTTACACCTCGATCGCGGCGCGGGACGATCGTCGACAGCATGCGCTGCGCGAACCAGCACCACGCCGACAATGGGCGCGACCGCGTCGACGTCATCTAGCACGAGCGACGTGCTCTTCCAGCTCGCGGCGAGGGCGCGAGCGACCGTGTTAGCATCGCGCGCGTGAAAGTCTCCGCGCGCGCGCGCGTCTGGTTGGCCGCCGGCGCGCTCGTGCTCATCGCGGTGTGGGTCGTCTCGCTCCGTCTTCGCAGGCGCTACCCGAGCCAGCCCGCCAACACTGAGTGGCACCCGCGTGACGTCTCGATCCCAGACGGCGGCTGCGTCGCGACGCCCGAGGCGCCGCCCGCGCCCGGCGCGCCCACGCGCTTCGCCGTCATCGGCGACTTCGGCTACGCCGGCCCCGACGAAGAGGCGGTCGCCGATCTCGTGAAGGCATGGCGGCCCGAGTTCGTGGCGACCGTGGGTGACAACAACTACCCGCTCGGCGCGGCCGACACGATCGACCTCAACATCGGGCTTTTTTATCACGACTACATCGCGCCCTACGTCGGGCGCTTCGGCTGCGGCGCCGCGCGCAACCGCTTCTTCCCGACGCTCGGCAACCACGACTGGTTCGCGCCTGGCGCGCAGCCCTACCTCGACTACTTCGCGTTACCAGGCAACGAGCGCTACTACGACGTCGCGTGGGGCGCCGTGCACCTGTTCGCGGTCGACAGCGATCCGAACGAGCCCGACGGCGTCACGGCGGATTCGATCCAGGGGCGCTGGCTGCGGGCGCAGCTCGCGGCCTCGACGGCGCGCTGGAAGATCGTCGCCTTTCACCACGCGCCCTATTCCTCGGGTCCGCACGGCGGCACGCCGTCGATGCGCTGGCCCTTCAAGGCCTGGGGCGCGAGCCTCGTGCTCACGGGTCACGATCACGACTACGAGCGCTTCCAGGTCGGCGGCCTGACGTACATCGTGAACGGCCTGGGCGGCGCCGTGTTCTATCCGCTGGGCACGCCCGCCGACGGCAGCGTCGCGCGCTTCAACCAGAACGCGGGCGCGCTGTTCATCGAGGCCGACGCGACGTCGCTGCGCGCGCGCTTCGAGGCCGTCGACGGCCACCAGATCGACGCGTTCGCGCTGCCGTGATTCATCAGATTTTCGAGGCCCGACGCGGGAGAACGGCCATTTGGCGCCGATTTTTCTCGAGCCGCGCTGGCGTCGCGATTGCTACCTCGGAGGTGCCATGAAGATGATCACGAGCTTTCGGTCGCTCCTGCCGGCCGCGGCGGCGCTGTTCGCCGCGTGCAACGGAAGCGGCAGCGCCCCGACGACGCCCGGCGCCACCGAGGTGCGGTCGAGCCAGGTGCGCGTCACGGCGCCCGTCGTGCTGACGGGCGACCTCGCGACGCTCGCCGCCGACAACCGCCACTTCGCGTGGGATCTCTATCAGGCGGTCGCGGCGGGCTCGTCGGACAACCTCGTGTTCTCGCCCGCGAGCATCTCGATCGCGCTCGGCATGACCTACGGCGGCGCGGGCGGCGCGACGGCGACGCAGATGGCGTCGACGCTGCACTTCTCGCTGCCGCCGGCGCGGCTGCACGCGACGTTCGACGCGCTCGATCTCGCGCTCGAGGCGCCGCCGCCCGCGGGCAACTCGGGCGCGTTCCAGCTCTCGCTCGCGAACGCGATCTGGGGGCAGCAGGGCTTCCCCTTCGTGCCCGCATACCTCGATCTGCTCGCCGAGGACTACGGCGCCGGCCTGCACGTCGTCGACTTCGCGGGCGCGACCGAGGCGGCGCGGCAGACGATCAACCAGTGGGTGTCCGACGCGACCGACGCGCAGATCCCGATGCTGCTCGCGCCAGGCGTCCTCGATCCGTCGACGCGCCTCGTGCTCACGAACGCCGTCTACTTTCACGCCGACTGGCAGTCGCCGTTCAAGGCGGACAGCCCCATGGGCATGTTCAACGCGCCGACGGGCGCCGTGCAGGTCCCCATGATGATCGCGGGCGATGACATGACCACCCTGGGCGCGTCCGGTACGGGATACACGATGGCCGTACTGCCCTATAAGGGTAAGGGCACGTCGATGGTGCTCATCGTGCCCGACGCCAACACGTTCGACGCGTTCACGTCCGGCCTCACCTTCGACGCGCTCGAGACGATCCTCGCGAGCCCGACGACAACGCAATACTTCGTGTCGATGCCTCGCTTCAAGTTTCAGACGGCGCTCGGGCTATCCGACACGCTCATCAAGATGGGCATGACCGACGCGTTCAAGGCTGGGGGCGCCGACTTCTCGGGCATCGACGGCTCCAACGATCTCTTCATCCAGGCCGTCATCCACGAGGCGACGATCGCCGTCGACGAAAAGGGCACGACGGCGGCGGCCGCGACGGCCGTCGGCGTCGGTCTGGCGATCGGCCGTCCCGGTGAGCCGCTCGTCGTGGATCGGCCGTTCCTGTTCGCGATCCGCGACGACGCGACCGGTTCGATCCTGTTCCTCGGCCGCGTCCTCGATCCCTCGAAGATGTAGCGCCGCGCGCCGGCGCCGCGCCTCGCCAGCGCGCCGGTGATGGGGCACGATGGCGCATGCGCTCGCGTTCGCTGGCCGTGCTCGTGCCGCTGGGCCTCGCCCTCGCCGGCTGCGGTGGATCGCCTGCGCCGCGCGCGAGCGACGCGGGCGTCGAGACCGCGCGCGACGCGGTGGTGGACGGCGCGCTCGACGCGCCGAGCGGCGACGCGCGCGATGGCGACGCCCGCTACGACGACGGCCCGTGCCAGCCCGGGCTTCCTCGCTGCTTCGGCGACTTCGGCTATCAGATCTGCCAGCAAGACGGCACGTGGGGCTCGTCGCAGACCTGCGCGGGCTATTCGATGAACGGCACGACCTCGTTCTGCGCCGAGATTCCCATGGCGACGCCGGACGGCGGCACGTGGGGAACCTGCGTCGACCCCGCGTGCTGGTACTGGCTGGGCCGCGGCGCGCTCAGCGGCGCGACGCCCGTGGGCGTCTGCGAACCCGACGGCACGATCGATCAATGCGACAGCGGCGGCACGCTGTCGGTCCACGCGTGCGCGGGCACCTGCACGCAGGTCGCGACGCTCGACGGTCGCGCCATCGGCTACTGCGCGCCCGCGTGCGAGGACGGCGCACGCGAGTGCCTGGGCGGGCCGTTCTACCGCGCGTGCGCGAACGGCCGATGGGGCGCGCCCCAGACCTGCGCCGCGAGCGCGTGCAACCCCGTCGCGACGGGCGCCGTCCCCGACACGCGCTGTGGCGGCACCTGTGATCGCGGCACGAGCCGTTGCAGCGACGATCTCGGCGCCGTCGAGAGCTGCGGCGCCGACGGCGCGTGGACCGTCGATCGCACGTGCCTGCTGGGGCGCTGCGTGCCCGCCGGTGCGCAGGCCGAGTGCGAGACCGCGTGCACGCCCGGCGCGCACCAGTGCGCGTTCGACGGCGCGCCGACCGAGAGCCTCTGCGACGCGCACGGCGCCGCGTGGGGCGCCGAGACGCCGTGCGCGACGGGGACGTCCTGTCGGGTCTCGGGCAACGTCGCGCTCGGCTGTGTCGCGTGCGTCGGCGCGGGCAACGCGCTCGGCGGCGCGGACAGCCGCTGCGACGCCCAAGGCCTCGCGACGTGCGGCGCCGACAATCAGTTCGCGCCGAGCGTCCCCTGCGCCGCGCCGCAGGCCTGTCAGTCGGTGACGCGCGGACCGAGCACGATCGCCGCGTGCGCGGCGCCCTGACTCAGGGACCCGACACGATCAGGAAGACCTGACCGCTCATGACGTCGTTCACGCCGTCCGACCAGGTCGCCGTGAGGCCGATGCCGGGCGCGGGCGCCGCGGCGAGCCCCGTCGCCGTGAACAGGAAGCCGCTGCCCATGACGACGCCCGCGTCGACGGAGACCTTGGTGCCGTCGGCCGACATCAATGACATCTGAGACAGCGGGATGCCCGGCACGGCGGCGCCGTTCGCGTCGAGCACGGTGACGACCGACGTCGCCGTGCCGTTCACGGCGACGGTCCCCGGCGTCGGCGCCGTCACCGTGATGCTGTTCGGCACCGACGGCGACGTGAACACGGGAGACACGACGCCCATCACGGTGGCCGTGATCGACGCCGTGCCGATCTTGGCGACGTTCGCCGTGACCATCGTCGTGTTCGTCGCCTCGGGCAGCACGTAGACGCCCGTGGGATCCGCCCACATCACTTGGACGCTGCCGGCGATGGGCATGCCCGCCGCGTCCTTGATGATCGCCGTGAGATCGACCGACGAGCCGACGCGCACGGGGCCATCCGGGCCTTGGATGGCGACCGACGCGACGCTCGCGAGCGAGAACGCGAGCGCGTTGCTCGAGATGTCTCCGAAGAGCGCCGTGACGGCCGGTGAATCCGCGTTCGCGCCCGACAGCGAGAACGTCACGAGCCCCGCCGCCGTCAGCACGGGCACGCTCACCGTCGTGAAGCCCGTCGCGCCCGCGAGCGTCGTGCCGATGGGCGTCGCGAACTTCGCGGCCAGCCCCGCCGACGTGAGGGGTGTCACCGTGACCGTCGCGCCCGTGCCCGAGAGCAGGCGCGTGCTCGTGGCCTGCAGCTGCATCGACGCGGGCTCGACCGTCACGACCTGCGACGCGTTCGACATGCCTTGCACCGTCGCGACCAGCATCTCCGCGCCGACGGCCGTGCCTGTCACGGCGACCTGATTGCCCGAAGGAGTTATCGTCATCACGCTCGGGCCGACCGTCGTCCACTGGATGGTCACGCCGGGCACGGCGACGCCGCCGGCCATGACGGACGCCGTGTACGTGCGCGTGGCGCCCAGCACGACGGGGCTCGTGCCGCCCGTGATCGTGACGCCCGTGATGTTCGAGATCGTGAACGTCACGTTCGCGGACATGCCGTTCGCCGCCGCCGTCACCGTGCACGACCCGACCGTCGTGGCCTCGACGGAGACCGTCGCGCCCGAGCTGCCGATGAGCGTGCACGTGCCCGTGCTCGTCCACTGCGCGTTGGCGTCCGACGAGCCGGCGGTGCTCTTGAGGCTGGCCTTCGCCGTGAGCGCCTGCCCGAACGCGAGCATCGACGGAAACGGCGTGCCGTCCTCTTGCGCGATGACGAGCTGGCCGTTCGTCGACGTCACCATGACGGCGATCGACGACGTGCGCCCACCCGCCGCCGCCGCGACGATGCCCGGCCCAGGCGAAACGGCGCTGATGCGCATCGAGCTGCCCGTGTTGGCGCCCGGCGTCGCGAGCGCGACGGAGCCCTTGGCCACCCAGGCCACCGTCGCCACGATGGCGTTGTCGTCGCCGTCGACGACCGTCGCGAGGTATGTCTTCACGTCGCCGAGGCTCATCGACGTCGGCCCCACGAGGTCGACGTTGGCGGCCGCCGCCGCGAGCACCGTGATCGTGACGCTGCCCGAGAGGCCGCCCGCCGTGACGGTCACGGTGGCCGTGCCCACGAGATCGGCCGTCACCATGATCGTGCTCCCCGCCGTCGAGCCGAGGGTCACGATCGTGCCGTCCTTCGTCGCCCAGACGGCCGTCGCGGGATCGACGGTCGAGCCCGCGGGCGGCGTCACGCTGAGCGTGATCGTCTCCCCGACGAGCGGCGACGCCGACGACGCCGTGACGCCGAGCTGGCTCGCGCTGCCCAGATCGACGGCCGGCGTCTGAATGGGACAGCCCGCGGCGCCGCACACCAGCGCCACGAGCGCGACGAGCCGCGCGATCATCGGTGCGTGCCCAACGACGTTCAACTTGCTTGCCTTCATGTTCGTCGTCCTCGTCACAGTCGAATGATGGCGCCCGCCTCGACGGAGTAACCGCTGAGCGAGCTGTTGGAGACGTCGTTCGAATAACCAACCTCGTCGTAGGCGAAGCCGGCGCGCAAGCGCACGCGGCGCGCGACCTCGACGTCGAGGCCGGCGCGCAGCACGCCGACGACGCCGAGCTGCGACGACGAGCTGAACGTCGACGGGTCGTCGCTCTTGACGTAGACGAGGCCGACCTGCGCGCCGAGGTACGGGTTCAGGATCTGGCGCGTCTTGAACGCGTGCCACGTCAGCTGGTAGCCGAGCTCGAACAGCGAGAGCGACGGTCCGTTCGCGCGATCGCTGCCGATGTACGTGAGCGCGACGCCGTGCTCGGCGCCGCGTGGCACGCCGTCGGTCGTCGTGAACGCCACCTGATGGCCAAGCAGCGGCCCCCTGCTGCTCGTCGCGGGCAGGCCGCCGTAGCGGCCGTAGACGTTGCTGCCGTTCGGCGCGTAGAAGCGCGCCGTGTAGCCGACGTCGTAGCCCTGCGCGGGCAGCTCGCCTTCCTTCATCTCGAGGCGCAGGCCGGATTGGAAGACGTAGCCGCCCTCGCTCGCCTTGCCGAGCGACGAGCTCTGCGCGAGCTGGAAGCGCCACCCCGCGTCCAAGAAGAGGCCGACGTGCCGGATCATGATCTGGGCGCCCACGTGCGGCATCGCGAGCAGCGCGAGGCCAGTGTTGACGACGGACGACGAGGGGGCGCTGCTCTGCAGCGCGCCACCCATGACCTCGGCGCCGCCGACGAGCGCCCAGGGGCCGAGCACGAGCGGGACGCTCCAGTCGACGCCCAGGCTGTAGAGCGCCGTCGCGCCGGGGTTCGTCGCGTCCTCGCGCCCCGAGCGCCAACGCGTCGATTCGAGATCGAAGACGACCGCGAAGCGCATCCAGGCGGGCGCGTACGTGAGCCACGTGAACATGAGACCCGCGTCGTCGACGTGCTTGTTGCCGCCCGAGTCCTTCGCGGAGCCCGTCGTGCGAAGGCCCACGGAGAACGCGAGCGGTGCGCGCGTCGGCGGCGGTGCCGGCGCGACCACGACGGGCGGCGCGGCGGCCGCGCGGCGCGCTTCTTCTTCTCGTTCTTGGCGTTGGCGCGCGAGCTGCCTTTGCTTCGCGGCCTCAGCCTCGGCGGCGACGCGCGCGCGTTCGGCGGCGGCCTCGGCCTGCGCCGCATCCGGCGCCTCCGGCGGCGCGGCGGCGGGGGGCGCGCTCTCGTCGACCTCTGGCTCAGCGGGGCTCGCGACGGGCAACGTGAGCAACGCGGCGCCGAGCGCGCCGTCGTAGAGCCCGCGCGCGTCGGCCGGGCGTCCCGCGCCCGCGGCCTCGCGCGCCGCTGCGAGCCGCGCGGCCGCGAGCGTTTGTTTGTCGTCCGTCTTGTCGCCGAGGCAGGCGGCGAGCGCGGCCGCGACGCCAGGCACCGTGGATTTTCCGGCGAACGCCGCGCCGAGCGGCGCGCGCGCGCCCTTGCAGTCGCCGAGCCCCTTGTCCGCGAGGCCAAGCACGGCGTTGGCGTCGACGTTGCCGGCGTCGGCCTTCAGCGCCTCCTCGGCGCCGCGCTTGGCGTCGCGCCAATGCTTGGCGGCGAGCGCCTTCTCCGCCTTCGCCACGAGCGGCGCCGCCACGGGCGCGACCGGCTCTTCGGCGCGCGCGGCCCGCGCCCCGAGCAGCACCCCGAGACTAAGAATGAGAGCCCGGCGTCCGCCGTGTGAAGATGCGACTGCCGGAACGCGCGTGGTCATGAAGCCTCCGGGGAGAGGGTAATCTCAACCGGTCCCGTCCCGAAGCTTTTGTGGGCGCGGCCGGCAGACATTTCGCGATGAACTTTTACGAGATCCTCGAGATCGACAGCCGCGCCTCGAACGACGAGATCGAGCGTGCGTACCGCAAGATGGCGCGCAAGGTCCACCCCGATCTCAACGCGGGCGACCGCGGCGCGTCCGAGGCGCGCATGAAGCTGCTCAACGAGATCCGCGACCTGCTGACCGATCCGCTGCTGCGCGCGGGCTACGACGAACGCCTGCGGCTAGAGAACGAGCAGCGCGCCGCCGCGCCGCCACGTCGGCGGTCCGCCACCGCGAGCGCCCCGCCGACGGACGAGCGACGCCGCCGCCGCGCCGGCCCGATCGTCCTCGCGTTCGGCGGCGCCCTGACGGCGGGGATCCTCTTCGTCTCGTTGCGCGCGCGTCCGACGGCGATCGCGCCCGAGGTGACCACCGCGCCGACCGCTCGTCCGCCCGCCTTCACGGCGCCGGCCCCCCCCGCCGGGACCGAGGCGTTCTCGCCGCCGCTGCCGTCGAGCGGCCTCGCTGTCCCCGTGCCGCGCATGCGCCCCGGCGCCTCGCCGCGTGGCCTCGGTGGCGCCGCGATGTTCGGCGGCCCACGCAACCCTTTCCGCGGCCGCGGCGTCGTCCACATCGGCTCGACGGCCGACGAGGTCATGCGCGTGCTCGGCCCCCCCGACCGCGTCGAGCCCGGCCGCGCCGCCGGCGACGCCGTCTTCCACTACGGCACGCTTCGCCTCGAAATTAAAAACGGCCGCGTCGCCAGTGGCGACGCGGCCGCGCGTTAGGTCCCCGCGACGGTTACGGGCAGGTCGTGATGGCGCCGCACGGGCCGGAGTTCGGCTGACCCGAGATGCTGGTCTGGACCGTGCTCCCCCCCGCGACGTAGTCGGTGCCCGCCGTCGGCGCGCTGTGCAGCCAGTTCAAATCGGCGGCGTTGACCGTCGTCGCGAGCACCGAGTTGACGCGAATGCCGACGCCGCTGCCCGAGTAGCAGTAGACCTGGTTGCGGTTGGCGTCGCAGGTCTGGCCCGGCGACTGGAAGACCCACGCCGTGCTCGCGAGGATGGCGCCGTTCGGGCGGGCCGAGACCGTGATCTGGTCGCCGCTGTTCCCGGCGACGGTGTTCCCCGTGAAGCCGTTCAGCGTGCTCGACGTGCTGAACGTCACGCCGCCCGCGTTGCCCGTGATCGTGTTGTTCTGGATGGTCTCCGTCGTCGTCGTCGTC
>DATAZS010000406.1:0-4006 GCA_036271915.1 Polyangia bacterium | reverse complement strand
GGCCACCCAGGTCGCGCGCTTTCGCAATCAGCGCGGTTGAACCGCTCCACGCCGCGCGTGGCGGTGTTTGTCCCACCTCCGTCGGCTTCCGCGCGCCTCGCGTACCGCGAGAGCGGGCCCTTCGCACCTTACGGTGGAGCCTCACGTCCCCAACCTGGGGCGTCCTGCCTCACCGGTTCAGGTGACGGGATTTCTCGACGATGCACCTCGAATCACCATGGCTCGAGATTCTTCCCGGCATCGGTGCATCGCGCTGAAGTATGGTGCATCGCGAGCCGCATTCAAGGCGACTAGCATCTTCATGACTGCTGGAGCGCCGTCACTGGGTTCGGTCCTAGTCGAGCGCCCGAGTCGATGAGGTGAACATGAAGTCGAGCCTTGCACGTTTCCTTGGCGATCGTCCGTTGGGCGTCGCTTGCTCGATCGCGATGCTGTTCGGCGCCGCGTCGAACTCCGCATGCACCGCGACCGGGGAAGTCAGTGGACCCGGGGCGGGGACGGGCAATGCGGCGTCGTCCGGTGGCGCCGGCAACTCCCCGAGCGGGACGGCTGGCGCGGGCTCGACCGGGGTCATCCCACCGGATGCTCCTTCGAGCACGAGCTGGTACGACACGCTGACGGCGGCCAACTGCTCGGGCGCGCCCACGGCGCTGCCTTCGACGCGCATCTGGCGCCTGTCGGCGTTGCAGTGGCAGAACACCGTCGCGCAGCAACTCGGCATGACCGCGCCGAACGTGAGCGCGTTCCCGCCCGATCAGGTCGATCCGACGACGAACTTCAACGACGCGTCGGAGGGCAACAAGATCACGTTGCCGCTCGCGCAGGCTTACTTCGACGCCAGCGACACGGTCTCGACGCAGGCAGCGGCCGCCGCGATGACGGCGTTCCCGTGCCTCGCCACGACGCCGCTCGCCGCGAGCTGCACGCAGATGGTCGCGTCGAGCTACGGCACGAAGCTCTTCCGCCGCGCGCTCGCCTCGGCCGAGGCCACGACCTATGCGAACTACCTCGCGAGCGAGGCCAAGCTCGATCCCACGTCGACGGCCGTCGGCTCGATGTTGAAGGCGATGTTGATGTCGCCGAACTTCTCCTACCGCACGGAGCTCGGCAACAGCCAGGCCGGCATGGTCAACCTGACGAACGACGAGATCGCGTCGTTGCTCTCGTACACGCTCGCCGACGTGCCGCCGGATGCGACGCTGACGGCGGCGAACCTCAGCGACGCCGCGACGCGCGCGACGCAGGCGCAGCGGCTCGCGGCGCTCCCGGGCGCCAAGGCCAAGCTCACCGACTTCTGGTCGCAGTACCTCGCGCTCGGCGCGGCGCCCACGACGGCGGGCATCGACCAGTACGCCTACAACGAGGCCGTGACGTTCTTCAACAAGGTCGCTTGGGACGGCAATGGCGCCTTCAAGGATCTCGTGACGGCCAACTACACGTACGTCGATCCGACCGACACGACGCTCACGCTCGCGAAGGTGTACGGCTCGAACAAGCCCGATGCGACCGGCAAGCTCATGCTCGACCCGACGCAACGCACGGGCTTCCTCACGAGCGCCGCGATCCTCACGCAGACGTCCGCGCCCTCGCAGGCGGCGACCGTCATCCACCGCGGCCTCCTCGTGCGTGAGCGCATGCTCTGCCAGACGCCGCCGCCCCCGCCCGCCAACGTCGTGCGCGATCCGTCGCAGATCGAGCAGGCCGGCCCCAACGCGACTGCGCGTCAGAACTACGCCAAGTTCGCGACGGACAACCCGGGCTGCAACGCTTGCCACACGTTCTTCCAGCCGCTCGGCCTCGCCTTCGAGAGCTACGACGCCGTGGGCAAGTACCGCACGATGGATCCGGGCGGCATGGCGCTCGACCTGACGGGCACGCTCGACCAGGCGGGCGACGCCACGGGGATGTACAGCAACGTCATCGACATGGCGTCGAAGATCGCGACCAGCAAGATGGCGCAGTACTGCTTCACGCAGCAGTACGCAGAGTTCGCCTTCGGCCGCTCGGTCAGCCTCGACCAAGAGGCGTGCACGGTTCGACAGATGGGTGACTACGTCACGCAGCAGGGCGGGCAGGTTCGCCAGCTGCTCGCCTCATTCGCCGCCACGCCGTCCGTGTACCGGAGGATCCACCAATGAGCTCGAAGCCCACCCGCATGCGTTTCTCGCGCCGCAGCTTGCTCCGCGGCCTCGGCGCCGGCGCCGCGCTCTTCGGTCCCTTCCTCAAGTACCGCAGCTCGATGGCGCAGTCAGGGAGCGCCGCGCCGGCCGGCAACCTGATCATCTTTTTCACGCCCAACGGCCACAAGCGCGCCCTCACGACGAATGGGGTCACTACGCCCGCGTTCGATGCCACCATGGGCACCACGGGGATGAACTTGGGAACGGCGCTGACGCCGCTTCAGTCGCACGTGAACGACATCATGGTCGTCAAGGGCCTCAACTTGAAGACGCCGACGTTCATCGCGAGCCACCAGGACAACTGCCGCATCCTGACCGGCGTGGGCGCCCCCAAGGAAGGCAATGACAACAGCCAGTTCACGGGCTACGGCCCGTCGATCGACCAGGCCGTCGGGTTGGCGCTCAATCAGACGCCGCTCGTCGTGGCCGTCGATCCCTATCGTTCCGCGCCGCAGTGGCGCACGTTCGTGAGCTGGCGCTCCTCGGGCGTCAACGAGCCGTTCACGAAGGACTACCAGGGCACGTTCACCGACCTGTTCGGCATGCTCACGGGCCAGACGACGACCGCCGATCAGACGGCGGCCATCATGCGTACGCGCGCGCGCAACCAGAGCCTACTCGACTTCGTCAAAGGCGACATCGCGACCTTCCGCTCGCGCATCAACAGCAACGACAAGGCGCATATGGACGCCTACCTCGACGCCATCCAGTCGGTCGAGCAGAAGGTGACGGCGGCCGCGGCGGCCTCTGGTTCCTGCAGCACGATGCCGCTGCAGACCCGCATCAGCGCCATGCCGACGGCGCCCATTCAAAACGACGACAAGTCGCCCGACGGCGTCGGCATGCAGCTGCAGACGCGCGGCGAGCTGTGGATGGACATGATCGCGGCGGCGTTCTCCTGCGGGTCACGCCGGGTCGCCACGATCCAGTGGCAGGGTTCGTCCGAGGGCTACGATCCGGTCGCGAACCTCGGCTCGCCCACGCACCACAGCGTGAGCCACGGCTCGACGCCGGCGGCGCACTGGGCCGACATCGACAGTTGGTACTCGGCTCGCTTCTCGTACCTCCTCGACTCGCTCAAAATGCTCAACGTGCTCGACAACACCGTCGTCGTGTGGGTGAGCGAGATCACCGAGGGCCACAACCAGGCGAACATGGTGACCGTCCTCGGCGGCGGAAAATCGCTGGGCATCCAGACGGGCCAGTACGTGAAATATCCCTTCACGGGCAACGAGGTCGAGGGCACTGGCGCGATTCCCATTCAGCAGAACCCCGCCAACAAGGGCCTCAACGACCTGTGGATCTCGGTGCAGAATGCGGTTGGCGTCCCGGCGACGACCTTCGGCGACCCCAAGTACTGCACCGGCGGCCTGCCCGAGATTCGCAAGCCGGTCTGACGCCAGATCTGGCGCCCGACGCGGCTGGTCACGGGGCACCGTCGGCACCGTAACCCCGGGCGCCGTCGGGACGTACTCCACATCATGAAGACGTTGATCTGGATCCCGGTCGTAGGTGTCGTGGCGCTCGCGGCGTGGGTCGCGCAGGGCGGCTCCAAGCCCCCGGCGCCCTTGCGAGAGCACCCGTCGGGCTTTCCCGTTTACTCGAAGGCCGGCTACGACATAACGCCGCTCGCGCCGGCGCGCATCGCCGAGATCGCGAAGACGCTCACGCCCGAGGAGGAGCGCGTCACGCTGCACGCCGACACCGAGCGTCCGTTCTGCTCGGCGATGCACAAGAACCACGGGCCGGGCACCTACGTGTCGATCGTGGGCGGCTTGCCGCTCTTTCGCTCGACGCAGAAGTTCGACTCGGGCACGGGCTGGCCG
>DATAZS010000405.1:0-10141 GCA_036271915.1 Polyangia bacterium | reverse complement strand
GCGGGCGGGAAGAGATCGAGCAGCGCCTCGTTGACGACGGTCGCGGAGCACGCATTGTGGCCCGCATTCGCGCGCAGACCGAGCGCGAGCACGACGCGCCCCCCCTCGCCAGCGAGCCACAGCTCGACGGAGCCGTCGTTGAGCTGCCAGGTCTCCGACAGGCGCGCGCGGCCGAGCAGGAGCTGCTTCATCTGATCGGCGTCCGACAGGCGCGCCGTCCCTGACCATCCCGGCGGGACCTGCAGCGGCGTCGTCGGCGCGCCGAGTTGCCGCGTGACCCACGCCTGCAGCACGTTGAACTGGCGGCGATCCTCGGCGAGATCGCGCGCCAGCGTCCCGCCCGCCGACGACGCGACGAGGAACGCGCGCGACAGGACGTCGCCTTCGTACCAGTACGTCGCCGTGAGCGGCACGGGCGCCGCAATCGGGGGCGCGTCGCTGACGACGGGCAGCTCGAGCCGTCCCGTCGCGGCGTCGGTGACGGGCGCGACGGCGCGGCAAGCGGCGCCGTGCAGACGGCACAGGGCTTCGAGATCGACGCGCGCCGAGCCCGCGTTTGCGCCGAACAACGCGGCCGTCGTTCCCGGCGACTGCGCGCGCGCGCCGTCTGCGCCGAGGGCCGCGACGGCGGCAACCAAAACGGAGAGACGCTGCGAGGCGAGGTGGGTTCGCACGGCGCCCCACCGAGCAACGGCCATGCCGTCGGCGTTCGAGCGAAAGCTCCCCGAATCGCGCGCCGCCCGCGCGTCGCGCTGTTCATTTCCGAACACTTCGGGTCGACGGCGCGTCAGCGCGCGCGACGCCTGCGGCGGCCTGACGCACCGGGAACCTGTGCTAGTGTCCGTCCGCGATTTGCGCGGCCAACACTGTCTCAGGGAGGATCCGAAATGAGTCTCGTAACGAAGAAAGCACCTGATTTCACCATCGACGCCGTCGTGGGCGACGGCGATTTCAAGACGGTTTCGCTGTCGGACTACAAGGGCAAGTACGTCGTCCTGTTCTTCTACCCGGCGGACTTCACGTTCATCTGTCCGACCGAGATCCAAGAGTTCTCGCGCCGCGACGCCGAGTTCAAGGCGGCGAACGCCGTCGTGCTCGGCTGCTCGACGGACTCGAAGCACTCGCACAAGGCGTGGATCAAGAACGGCCTCGGCAAGCTCGAGCACCCGCTGCTCGCTGACTTCAACAAGACGATCTCGCGCGACTACGGCGCGCTCATGGACGACAACGGCATGGCGCTGCGCGCGACGATCATCATCGATCCGAACGGCTTCGTTCAGCACGCGTCGTACAACGCCGACCTGCTCGGGCGCTCGGTGTCGGAGACGCTGCGCCTCGTGCAGGCGCTCCAGACGGGCGAGCGTTGCCCCGTCGAGTGGAAGCCGGGCGCGAAGACGCTCGGCAAGCCGGCCTAACCGCTTCCCTCGCGGCGGCGATGCGTTTATCGTCGGGTGCCTTGCACCCTGGCACCCGACGATTGGCTCCGGTCGCTGCCGCGTTCGCGCTCGCGGCGTGCCAAGCGACACCGGGCGCGCCGTCTCCCGAGCTGTACACGACGGCCCATCTGCAAGCGTTGCTCGCCACTGAGGGGCCGGGCGGCGCCGTCGCCGACGACGCAGGGCTGCCGAACGGCATTCCGCTTCGCCGCATCATCGCCGCCGACGCCACGGGCAAACCGACGCTCGTGCCGCGAGACACCTTCTCGGACGGCTACCGCTCGTCGTACCTGACGACCGAGGTGTGGACGCACTTCGACGAGGTGTGGGCGCAGCCGATGTACGTCGCCGTCTCCGGCTACGGCGCCGACGGAACGCCCAAGAACCTGCTGGGCGCCGCGAACGAGTGGCGACCCATCTTCGGCGTCGGCAGCGACAGCAAGTTCTACAGCCCGTACTGGCAGGTCACGTACTTCGAGATCCCGTCGGGCGCGGACGTCGACTCGTTCCGCTCGGTGCGCGACGTCATCGACCGCGGCGTCAACCTGAACCCGGCCGGCGAGCGCCTCGCCGTCCTCGCGCCCACGTCCGTGGGGATCCCCGCGCGCGTCGCCTCGACGACGGACGGCTCGTTGCCCGTGGGCGGTCCTACGGGCGCGACTGGCCTTTACGACGGCCAGGAGGTCCCGTTCCTCGATTTCGGCGCGGGCACGTTCACGTGGAACGACGATCTGGTCATCGAGGAGGCGCCGATCTTCGTCTGGGTCGCGCGTGACTCGACGGGCGCGCTGCGGACGTTGGACATCCCGACCGTCGCGGGGACGGGCCCGCTCTACTCGAACCGTCCCGCGAAGGTCGTCGGCGGCAAGCCGCTCTACGGTTCGTACTGGCGGCTCTACACCGTCGAGGTGCCGACGGGCGCCGGCGTGTTCGCGCCCGCCGAGGCCGCCGGCATTCGCGCGGGGCTCGCGGCGCGGCCCGATCTCTATACGGCCGACTACAACTCGAAGAACACGGCGCTGCCCGCGGCGGCGTTGCCCGAGTGGGAGGGCCGCGTGACGCTCAACCCGAGCTGCTTCGCCGACTACCTGAACCTCGATCCCACGAACGGCACGAGCAACGAGTGTCAGTACCTCGACTCTCAAGCCGCGATCGAGGCGAACGTGGCGAGCGGTTCGATCGAACGGACAGACATCCTCGTGACGTGCCCCTTCGTGGCCTACGAGGGAGCGCCGGTGCTGTTGCCGTGAGGCGCCTGACTTCGACGCTCGCGCTCGCGGGCCTCTGCGTGTCGATGGCGGGGCGCGCGCGCGCAGACGTGCCCGCGGCGACACCGCCCGCGCAGCAGCAGGAGACCGCGCCCGAGCAGCCGTCCGAGAACGACAGCGACGGCTACACGCCGCCCGCGGGCACGACGCCGTCGGTCGTCGTGGGCGGGTACATCGACGTGGGCTTCGCGCACGCGCAGGGCGACGGCACGAGCTTCGCGCCGGGCGACACGCGGCTGCCCGCCGACTACGGCGTCGACACGTTCGCGTCCGCCGTGAACTCGCGCGGCGACGTCGCGTCGACGGACTCGCACGGCCTGTTCACGAACGGCTTCCTGCCGCACTCGGTGGGCATCGGCGGGCGGCCGTCGTTCCTCGTCAACACGGTGGCCGCCGACCTGAAGTACACGCCGCCGTCGACGGGGCTCATGGTGTTCACGCGCGTGCTCGCGCTGCCGCGCTTCTCCGACGCGGGCGACGCGACGCACGTCCTCGTCGAGCAGGCCTTCGGCCGCGTCATCCCGTTCGACTCGCAGGAGCTCGCGCTGTCGGTCGGCAAATTCGACTCCGTGTTCGGCACCGAGTACCTCGACAACGAGTCCAACATCCGCACGGGCGTCACGCCTTCGCTCATCGCGCGCTACACGACAGGCCAGTCGGTGGGCGCGAAGCTGTTCTATCGAATCCAGCTCGCGCCGCTGTGGTCGGCGATCAGCATCAACATGGCCGCCACGAACAGCGGCACCTTCATCGACGCGCTCCAGACGCCCGACGTCAGCCTCACGGGTCGCCCCGTCGGCTCCGTGCGCCTCGGCTACGAGCTCAACCTGCCGCGCGTGCAGGCGAAGCTGGGCGCGTCGGGCATGTACGGCGTTCGCAACGATCAAAGCGACACCGCCGCGCGCCAACGCGCCTTGGGCGCCGACCTGCGCGTCGCCTTCGCGGGCCTCTACTTGAACGCCGAGGCCGTGAAGATCGACGAAGACAGCGGCGGCCCCAAAACGAACGACGGCGGCGCGTTCATGTTCGCGTCGGCGTTCCACGCGCGCGGCTTCTACGGGCAGGTCGCGTACGCGCTCACCGTCGACGCGGGCCCGCTGCACAAGATCACGCCCTACGGCCGCTACGAGCTGCGCCACGCCTGGTTCGACGGCTTCACGCCCATCAGCGTGGATCGCATCACGGCGGGCCTGCGCGTCGACCTGTGGGAGGCCGTGATCGTGAAGGCGGAGATCTTGATCAACCGCGAGCTGTCCGGCGCGCCCAACGTGGCCAACAACGTCCAGACGACGTCGGTCGTCTACAGCTGGTGAAGGGGAGTCGCTCAATGTCGATGTCGAGACTGGGAATCATCGCGGCGCGCCTCGCGCCGATCGCGATCGGCGCGGCGTGCATCGCGGCGTCGACGCTCGCCGTCGCCGCGCCCGCGCGCATCGGCCGCGAGTGGCTGGGCGACGAGATGCCGCTGCCGCTCGCCGTCAAGACACCGCAAGATCTCGCCGTGAAGGCCGTCGCCGAGAAGCAGTACCTCATCTTCAACCTGCTCGCGGGCGGCAAGCTGGCGTGGGACGCGGGCGACTACGCGGCGGCGGCCACGAAGTGGGAGACCCTGCTGCGCGTGCCGGGCCTCGACCCCGAGATCGATCGCGTGATTCGCCCGCTCGCGAGCGCGGCGCGTGAACGCGCGGGCGGGCAGGCGGCAGCCACGTCCCCGAGCGCGCCGGCGCGCGCGGCCGTCGTCGAGCCGGCGGCGCCACCGCGCCCTCGGCTCGAGAACGTCGCCGTGAGCGGCACGATCGCGGGCGGCGGCGCGTCGGGCCCCGGCGGCGCCGTCGTGTGGCTCAAGCGCGCGAACGGCGAGACGCCGCGCCCCGCGCCCGCGAAGGGCAAGGTTATCAGCCAGCGCGGGAAGACGTTCGTACCGCACGTGCTGGCCGTTCCCGTCGGCACGAAGGTGAGCTTCCGCAACGAGGACACGATCTATCACAACGTTTTTTCCCTCACGAAGCCCAACGACTTCGACACGGGCCTGTACAAACAGGGCGGCACCTACGACCAGACGTTCAAGAAGCCGGGCGCCGTGCAGCTGCTCTGCAACATCCATTCGTCGATGTTGGGCTACGTCTACGTCGTCGACTCGCCGTACTACGCGCAGGCCGACGGCGCGGGCGCGTTCACGATCAAGGGCGTGCCGCCGGGCGACTACGAGCTCGAGGTCTGGCACGAGGGCGCGTCGACGACGACGAAGGAGCGCGTGAACGTCGGCGCCGACGGCGTTCGTGGTCTCGCCGTGCGCGTGGGCGGCGATCGCCGCGCGCCCGAGTTCGTGCCCGACAAGTCGGGCAAGCCGCGCCAGTCACACCTGGGCTACTGACTCAGCAGCCACCTCGACGCTTCGCCCGCGGTGGCCTCGAGCTCGGTCAGGTGCTGCGGGAACAGGTGAGTCGCGCCGTCGACGACCCACAGGCGCTTGGGCTCGATCATCTTCGCGACGGCGGGCCCGACGACGGCGCGGCCGCCGTACTCGTCGTTCGCGGCTTGAATGATGGCCTTGGGCTTCGCGCAGGCGTTCAGGAACGAGTAGTCGAACATGCTGAGCGCGAGGCCGATGCCGAGCAGCTTCGTGACGCGCGCCTCGCGCGCGCCCACGGTCAGGCCGACGCGCGCGCCGAACGAGAAGCCGGCCATCCACAGCGGCAGAGTGGGGCACCGCAGCGCGAGGAGTTCTAGCGCGGCGCGCGCGTCGTCCTCTTCACCGGCGCCGCCGTCGTGGCGCCCCGTCGATGCGCCCACGCCGCGGAAGTTGAAGCGCAGCACGGTGACGCCAGCGTCGACGAGGGCCCGGCTCACGCGATAGACGACGTTGTTGTTCATCGTGCCGCCGCCCAGCGGGTGCGGGTGACAGACGACGGCGGCGGCCACGGGGGCCGGCGGCTCCTTGAGAAGGGCCTCGAGCTGCCCGTGGGAAACCGGGATCGAGAGGTGGCCGGACGGTGAGAGGGGGGGCAAGGTCGAGTCGGGCATCGTCAGTCATTCCTCGCGCAGTGAGCGCCCACGCCGAGCGGCGTGCACGTGCCCGCGAGGCCACAGTCGGCCTGCGATGTGCAGATGCGCGGCGCGCAGAACATCGCCGTGGGGGCGGGCGGTGAAACCTGGAACGAGAGCGTGCCCACGGCGCCGGCGGCCTCGCAATCGAGGAGCGGATCGCGCGTGCAGCTCGCGTTCGCCGCGCACGTCGAGAGGCAGAGCGATCGTCCGTCCCCGAAGGTCGCGCACGCGCTGCCGGACGGGCAGGCGAGCCCGACGCCGCACGTCGCGCTGCAGAGGCCGAGAGCGCCGACATCGGCGCACGTCCCTGTCGCGCAGAGGCCGTCGGCGAGCGCGCCCGAGTCGTCGCGGCATGAATCGCCGACGTCGCGAAGGACGGGCGGAACACACGCGCGCGCCCAACGCACCTGGGTCGCGCCGGCGGCGGGCAGCGCGCGGCACACGAGCCCGACGGCGCAGTCGGTGTCCGCGACGCAGCTCGCGAGGCAGAGCGGCACGGGCGTCGCTCCGACGGCGCCACCGCCACCAGCGTCGTGCGCGGCGTCGGTGCCCGCGTGCGCGTCGCTCGTCGAGGCGCCGACATCGCTTGCGTCGGCGCCAACGGCGTCGCTCACCGCGGCGTCGGCCTCATCGATCATCGATGAAGCTTCCGACGGACTGTCTGATGAAGCGTCCGCTGAATCGTCGCGCGCATCCGCGGCGTCTGCCGTGCCATCGATCGTCGTCTGTGCGTCGGTCGCGTCGACGCCCGCATCGGCGGTTGCCGTCGCGCGCACCGGGACGTCGAGCGTCGCGCACACGGTGCCCGTCCCGCAGCCGGCCGTCGGGCACACGGACGTGCACAAGCCGCGCGCGAACGTGGGCGCGCACGCGCCGCCGCCACACAGGCAGGCCGATCCAAGGCCACACTGGGCGTCGACGTCGCAAGGAACGCCCGTCGCGAGCGGCGCGACGACGACGAGCTGCGCGCGCGTGCGCGAGACGCTGCCGGCCGCGCCCGCGCCGACGACACTCACGTCATAGGTGCCAGGCAAGACATAGGTGTGCGTGGGCGCGCGCTCGGACGAGGTCGGGCTCCCGTCGCCGAAGGTCCACAGGAAGCGCGTGAGTGACGCCGAGCTCACGGGCGAAAAGGCGAGCGCGAGCGGCGGCGGCCCCGCGCAGCGCTCGGCGACGACGTCGAAGCTCGCGCAGCCCGTGACGGCCACGTCGAGCGCGAGCGTCCCCGCGACATCGCTCGAGGGAGCGTCGCCCACGAACGCGTCGAAGCCGCCGTCGCCCGGCGCGTAGACCCGCGTGTGACACGCCGACAGCGCGACGCACGGCAAGAACGCGCAGACGGCGAGACCGAGGCGGACCATCGCCGTCAGCCTCACCCGCGACGTTGACGCGGTCAAGCCGCGCCGCGGGGAATCAGGACGTCGGCTCGGGCCGTCGCGGCGGCTCGTCGCGCCGTCGCTGGGTCGCCGCCGCGAGCGCGCTCGCCGCGGCGACGAGGCGCGACGACACCTCGCCCGGCTCCTCGAACGACACGCCGATGCGCCGCACGCTCGGCACGACGTTCTTGACGACGACCTCGAGCTCCGGCTGCCCCTGCAGCTGCTCGAAGCGCAGGCGCCCGCGATCCCCCGCGCGCAGATCGGTGAACACCTCGATGGCCGCGCCCGTGAACGACACGTCGAGCACGCGCACGTCGGTGTGACGGCCGTCGATCTCGAGCGCCGCCGCCCAGTCGACGGGATAGCGCGAGTACTGGCGCAGGTAGGTGCGCAGATCGACGGGCAGCCGCTCCTGCGCGACGTCGACGGGCGCGTCGGTCGACAGCTCGCACGCGTCGTCCGAGACGACGCCCTCCATCATGAGCGCCTCGGCCATGCTGTGGAACGCGCGCACGTTCTCGTCGAGGCCGCGGCGCGCGAGCAGCGGTCGCTGCGCGACGACCGACTGCGCGATGCGATCGCTGCCGCGCAGGCAGCCGAGCACGGGCAGGGGGATGCCGAGGTGATCGCGCACGAGGCGCGAGAACGCGTGGAAGGACTCGGCCTCCTCGGGCGTCTTCGTGTTGTTGCCCACGAGGCGACCGCGGAAGCGCGCGAGCGCCGCGCGCGCGCCGTCGCCGTACAGCGACTCCGCGCGCAGCGACGCTCCCTTGAGGAACGCGAACGAGGTCTCGATCGCGCCTTGCTCGGGCCCCGACACGAGCACGCGCAGCGCGCCCGTCGAAAAATAGTCGAGCAGGTCGTCGCGGTTGTCGGTGCCCACGTCGACGACGACGACGTCGCCGTCGAGGTGCGCGAGTTGCTCCATGAGCTCACGCTTCTGCTGCGCGGGCAGCGCGCGCGCCGTCGCCGGCGCCGCTCCCGTCACGAGGTGCAGGTTGCGGATGCCCGTCGACGTCAGCGACGCCTCAAGCGTCTCGATCTTGCGCTCGAGCCACGCTTGTACGCCCGGCAGCGCGCGCTTGATGCCGAACAACGACTGCTGGCGCGCGGCCCCCAGATCGAGATCGACGAGCACGACGTGCGGCCCCAGCCCCGCGATCGCGACGGCGAGGTTGGACGCGACGACGCTCTTGCCGACGCCAGGACCCGCGGCGCCCACGGCGATCACGCGCGCGACGCGCCGCTTGCCGAGCGGCGGCCGCCAGCGGCTGCTGCCCATGACCCGCACGCGGCCAATGACGTTTCGAACTGGAAAGGAAGCTGTTCGCAAAGGCCGGTCGGTGGGGGCTGACACCGGCCAATCACTCGTCGGCTCGGGTCGCTTCCTAAAGGCGATGCCCAGAGTGTCCGATGTCAGGGTCATGACATCGCGAGATGGGGCCGAGGCGGCCTGGGCGTCCCTGCCGAGCGCGGCGGACATTCATGCCGAAGGGGACGTTTCGTCGCTGCACGCGCAGAGCGACCTCGGGCCGGCCATGCCGGATCCGATCGTCACGCTGCCCGTCGATCTGCCAACCATGCTTCGGCAGATCGAGAACGCGTACATCAACGCGGCGCTGACGAAGACGCACTGCAACAAAAAAGAAGCGGCCAAGCTGCTCGGTATGGGGCGGACGACGCTCGTCGAAAAGCTTCGCCGCCGAACGGCCGCCTCCCAGGTCTAGGCGAACGGTCTGGTAGTGTGGGGCGCGTGCGTGCCCCAACTCAGATCTCGTCGCGACAATCATCGCTCCTGGCGCGGCGCGGCGCCTCCTTATGCACCAGTGAAGGCCGCGGACGTTCGAGAGGCGTGTCCGCGTGAGGGTGGTCGTCCTCGGCGCGACGAAGGGAATGGGCCGCGCGCTCGCGCGGGCCTTCGCGACCCGCGGCGACGCCGTGTTCCTGCTCGGGCGGGACGAGCGGGAGCTCGAGGTCGGCGTCGCCGATCTGAAGGCGCGCTCCGGCAAGCCCGACGTCGTCGTCGGCTTCGCGACGTGTGACCTCGAGCGGACCGAGACCTTCGCGCCGGCGCTCGAGCGCGCCGAGGCGGCGCTCGGCCGCATCGACACCGTCGTCGTCACCGCGGCGCTGTTCGCGACACAGGATCGCCTCGAGGCCGACGCCGACCTCGTGCGCCGGCTGCTCACGGTCGACTTCACGAACACGATCGTCTTCTGCGAGGAGGCGCGCCGCCGGCTGCTCGCCAAAGAAGGCGGCACGTTGTGCGTGTTCAGCTCCGTCGCGGGCGAGCGCGGGCGCAAGCCCGTCGTCTACTACGGCGCCGCGAAGGCTGGGCTGTCGCTCTACTTGGAGAGCCTCGACCACAAGTACCGCGCGGCAGGGCTGCGCACGATCTGCGTGAAACCCGGCTTCGTGAAGACGGGTATGACCGAGGGCCTGCGCCCGCCGCCCTTCGCGGGCGAGCCCGAGCAGGTCGCCGCGGACGTCGTGCGCGCCATCGATGCCGGCACCCCCGTCGTCTACACGCCCAAGATGTGGGCGCTCGTCATGCTCGTCATCCGCTGGCTCCCGCGCTTCGTCATGCGCAAGATCGGCTTCTAGAAAGCCTCTGCCGCCGCGGTGCGTGTGTGTCGACGTGCGCGCTCACGAGCGTATGCGCACACCGAAAATTCTGCGTCCGTTTTTCTCTCCGAAACCCGAGCGCAATTCGCGCGAGACAGAGCGTCACTATTGCTTGACGCGAGCACAAAGCTGCGCCTATATGCTGCGCCACCGGGGATGAGTCTCCTCTTCAGACCAAGGCACAACACACTCGCTCAGATCTCGCTTTTCGTGGTCGCCGCGGGAGCGTTGGGAGGAGTGGGTGGACTCATGGTCTACGCACGTACTCCTCTCGCGCGTGGCATGCAGGACCCGATCGAGCAACCGATCCAGTTCGACCATCGTCACCACACGCGTGACGAAGGCATCGACTGCCGGTACTGCCACAACACGGTCGACAAGTCGC
>DATAZS010000404.1:0-1800 GCA_036271915.1 Polyangia bacterium | reverse complement strand
GACGCGCCTGCGCCCCAGCCCGGTGATCGCTTTCGCCTCGCGACGCCGCTCCTGCTCGTGAGCGTCGTGCTCATGGTCGTCGTGGGCCGCGCCGTGTTTCAGCTCTCGCCCATCGTCACGATCATCGGGCTCGTCATCGCGCTCGTGCTCGCGAACGTCTGCGCGCGCACGGCGGGCGAGACCGACATGGCGCCCACGGGTGCCATGGGGACGCTCACGCAGCTCATGTTCACGGGCAGCGGGCCCGTGGCGTCGCTCATCGCGGGGTCGATCTCGGCGGGCACGGCCACGCAGACCTCGCAGATGCTGTGGGCCTTCAAGGCGGGTGACAAGCTCAAGTCGTCGGCGAACGCGCAGATGTGGGCGCAGTTGCTGGGCGCGACGGTGGGGGCGATCGTCTGCGTGCCCGTCTACTTCGTGATCACGCACGCGTGGGGCATCGGCACCGAGGCCATGCCGGCGCCGTCCGCGCTGTCGTGGAAGGCGACGGCGGAGGCCGTGGGCGGCGGCCTGGCCGCCATGCCGCCCTACGCGTTCGTCGCCGGCACGATCGGGTTCTGCGTCGGCGTCCTGCTGACGGCGCTCGGCGGGACGCGCGTGAGTCGCTTCGTGCCGTCGCCCGCCGCCATGGGGATCGCCGTCATCTCGCCGTTCGCGATCTCGGCGTCGGCGTTCGTGGGCGGTCTCGCCGTCGTCGTCGTCAAGCGCCTGTTCCCCAAGGCCTCGGACGCGGCCATCATGTCGGTCGCCGCGGGCGGCATCGCGGGCGAGTCGGTCATGGGCGTCATCGTCGCCGCGCTCATCGCGACGGGCGTCCTGTAGCGGCGGCGCGCGCCGCTTTCGCTAAGCCTTCGCGGCCGCTAAGCCTTCGCGGCCGCTAAGCCTTCGCGACCGCTAAGCCTTCGCGGCCGCGGTCAGGTGAACGCCGCTCACGTTCTCTTGCGGCGCCCACGTCGCGATCGACAGCAGGTCGCCGCCGATGATCTCCTTGCCGCCGGGCGCCTCGGCCGAGTCCTTGATGGCGGCCTTGTCGACGTGCATCGAGATGTTGACGTGCACGCCGGCGTGCAGCGTCGCGCGGGCCGCGAGATCGTCGGCCAGCGTGTTGGCGAGCGCCGTGAGCTGCTCGCGCTCGGCCGTCGACTCCTTGGGATCGTTCGACAGCACGCGCGCGCCGATGAGGGCGCTGCCGGTCTGCAGCGGCAGCACGAGGCCGGCGCCGCGGAAGGCCTGCTCCGCCGTGTCGAGGATCATCGACGTGTCGTCTAGGACCTCGTCGCTCTCGGCGTCGGCGTCGCCCGCGACGCGGATCTCGACGTAGATCGCGGCGGCGCGCGCCGAGTCGTCGCCCCCGACCTTCTTGATGCCGACGGCGTCACGGAGCGCCTCGATGAACGCCTTGACGCTGGGGAAGCGGCGATCGGCGGTCTTCTCCATGCAGCGCAGCGCGACGGCGTCGAGCGCGACGGGCACGGACGCGGCCTGGCTCGGGCGCGGCGGCGGCGCCTCGAGGTGCTGCCGCTCGATGTCGGTCATCGTCTCGGCGCGGAACGGGTACTGGCCCGTGAGCAGGTGGTAGAGCACGACGCCGAGCGCGTAGATGTCCGTGCGCGGGTCGACGGCGTCGCCACGGATCTGCTCGGGCGCCATCGTGTAGGACGTGCCGAGGCGCGTGCCGACGACGGTGAGGCCCGCGTCGGCGGCGTCGGGGTGCATGAGCTTCGCGATGCCGAAGTCGAGCAGCTTGACGATCTGTTTGCCGTCGCGCTGCATGATGAGGATGTTGCTGGCCTTGAGATC
>DATAZS010000403.1:0-4976 GCA_036271915.1 Polyangia bacterium | reverse complement strand
TCGGCACGTGCCGCTTCGATCTCGTCGTCCCCGCGGGCGGCGGCGCGTTCGTCGACGCGGGCCGCTCGAAGTGCATCGGCCGCCTGCCGCCCGGGCTGCGCCCCGAGGGCGCGGTCGAGCCGCTCGGCGATCCGTCGCCCGTCGCGCCCACGAAGCCGGACAGCAAGGCGGGCCACCCATGAGGCGCGCGTGGGCCGCGTTCGTTCTTGCGCTCGCGCTCGCCGCCGCGCCCGCGCGCGCCGCGACGTGTACGTTCATGAGCGTGTCGGCGCCCGCGCTCGGCAGCTACGACGTGTTCAGCCCGACGTCGACCGACTCGGCCGGCAACATCGCGTACACGTGCACGGGCGGCGCCACCGTGACGATCGCGCTTTCGATGGGCAACGGACCGACGTTCAGCCCGCGCCACCTGCAGCGCATGGGCGGCTTCCTCATGAGCTACAACCTCTACCTCGACGGCGGTCACTCGATGATCTGGGGCGACGGCACGGGCACGTCGGTCATGAGCCCGCCGAGCGCGCCCGCCGACGGCGCCGTCGTCATGGTGCCGATCTTCGCGAGCATCCCGGCGCACCAGGACGTCGGGCTCGGCTCCTACACCGACAGCATCATGGTGACGCTGAACTTCTGAGCGCGTCGAGCCACGTCGCCAGCTCCGCCGGCCACGGGCTCGTGAACGACAGCGCCTCGCCCGTGCGCGGGTGCGCGAAGCCGAGCGACGTCGCGTGCAGCGCCATGCGCGGCGGCCGCGGCGAGATCGGCGCGCCGCCATAGCGCGGATCGCCGAGCACGGCGTGCCCCTCGGCGAGCACGTGCAAGCGAATCTGGTGCGTGCGCCCCGTCTCGAGGCGGCAGCGCAGCAGCGTCGCGCGCGCGCCGAAGCGCTCTTCGATCGCGACGTGCGTGACGGCGCCGCGGCCACCGACGGGGCGCTCGATGACGCGCACGCCGTCGGGGAACGCCCCCACGACGGCGGCCAGATACTCGCGCGACAGATCGTGCGTGCGAAACTTCTCCGACAGCACGCGGTTCGCGTCCTCGGTCTTCGCGAAGACGAGCAGGCCGCTCGTCTCGAGATCGATGCGGTGGACGACGTGCACGGCCCCGCCGCCCTCTCGCCGCGCGAGCAGGCTCGCGAGGTTGTTGCGATCGCTCTCGGGCGTGGGCGCCGTGAGCACGCCCGACGGCTTGTCGACGACGACGACGTCCTCGTCCTCGAACACGACGGCGAACGCGGGCAGCCGCGCCTCGTCCTGCGTGCGCGCGTCGCGCCCCGTCTTGGGCGTCGCGCGCTCGAGCGCGCCACCAACGTTCGCGACGACCTTCTCGCCCGCGTGCATGAGCTTGCCCGCGATCTTCACGCGCCGTCCGTCGACGAACACGCCGCCGATGTCGATGAGCAGCCGCGCGCGCCGCCGCGACAACCCCGGCACGCGCGCCGCGAGCGCCTGATCGAGGCGCGCTCCGGCCTCCGCCTCGGTGACGGTGAAGCTCGCGCGGTTCGCGTCGGCGGACATCTGGGCGCGCGAACCTAGCACGCTTGACGCCCCCGCTTCGGACCGGCAGCTCACACGTGATCGTGGCGGCCTCTCCATCCGTGAGACCAAGTGACCGGGCAGCTCTGGTTACAGATCGGTCGTCATGTTTCCGATGTCGGACCGGCTCCGGAATGAACGAAGCGTTCACGCGATCGGCTCATGGCGGCCTCCGGCCAAATCGCTGCTCAAGTTGTGCAAACGGCGCGGGTTGCGCGACGCGCGCCGGCACCCCCGAAACGGATCCCCGCGAAAGATTGAACACAACCATGACGCGTCACTTGGAACGGGTCGTGCACACTCTGGGCAGCAACAAATGAGCTTGGCCCCGACATTCGATCGCCTGGATCTCTCTTCGCTGGCGCCGACGCGTGAGCTGCCGGCCGTCGCGGGAGGGCGGGCGATCGACCTTCCGCTCGGCTCGGATCTTCGCGTCGCCTCGAAGCAGTCGGCGCGCTTCGGTCAGGGCGGTGACTTCTTCGAGGTGTTCGAGCACGCAGACGGACGCGTCTCGACGGTCGTCGCCGACGTCTGTGGCAACGGCGCCGCCGCCGCGAAGGTCGCGGCGCGCATCCGCCCCTTCTTGCATCACAGCCTCGCGCGCGGCGAATCGCCGGGCCGCGTGCTCGCGGTCCTCAACGAAGGGCTCATCCACGAGGGGCTCGCCGAGCGCTTCGTGACGGCCGTCGCCGTACGCGTCGACGTGCGCACGGGCATCGGTGAGATCGCGTGCGCGGGCCACCTCGGCCCGTTCGTGTTGCGCGCGTCGGGCCGTGTCCAGATGGTGTGCCGCGCGAGCGGCGTGCCGCTCGGCCTCGTCGCGGGTGAACACTACGAGGAGATCGGCGTTCGGCTCGGGTCCGAGGACGCGCTCGTGCTCGTCACGGACGGCATCACCGATCCTCTTTCGACAGAGGGCGACCCGCTCGGCGAGGCCGCCTTCGCGCGCCGCCTCGAGAAGGCGCCTCGCATCTCGATCGGCATCTGCGAGGCGCTGCTGCTCGACGGCGCGCCCACGCGCGACGACGCGACCGTCCTCGTGCTGCAGCTGCCCCGCGTCAGCGCGACGCCCATCGCCGCCTGACCTGCGCGATCGCCCGCGGCCGGAGCGATCACAGCGCCGCCTGACGCGCAGCGGCCGGGCACGTCCTTGACTTCCAGGCGTCCGTCCCTCACCCTCACCTACATCTTCGGAACGTTTGTCCTGCACTCCGCGCTACGCGATCGCGCGTGAGCCTCGGCGGAGTGCTTCAGGGACCGGTTGGCGGCGCTGCTGTCTGAATTGGTTTCACTCCGGACAGCCACCGAAACAACCAGAACCCGAAATCGCCGTCCTCGCATTTTGCGGGGGTGGCACGCAAAGGACATTCGTTCACACATGGATTCGTTTCTGACTCTCGGCCTCATCGAACAGCTTCAGCGCGCCGTGACGGCGGCCGGCTACGACACGCCGACGCCCATCCAATCCCAGGCCATCCCGCACCTGCTCGCGGGGCGCGACGTGCTCGGCTGCGCGCAGACCGGCACGGGAAAGACGGCGGCGTTCGCGCTGCCGATCCTCGATCGTCTCTCGCGCACGGCGCGGCGTCCCGGCTCGCGCGGCCCGCGTGCCCTCGTGCTCACGCCCACGCGTGAGCTCGCGCTCCAGATCAACGAAGGCTTCGCGACCTACGGCCGCCACGTCGCGCCGAAGTGCGCCGTGATCTTCGGCGGCGTGGGCCAGGGGCCGCAGGTCGACGCCCTCCGCCGCAACACCGACATCATCGTCGCGACGCCCGGTCGCCTCATCGATCTCATGGAGCAGCGTCACGCTCACCTCGACTCCGTCGAGATGCTCGTGCTCGACGAGGCCGACCGCATGCTCGACATGGGCTTCATCGAGCCCATCCGCCGCATCGTGGGCGCGCTGCCGCGCCAGCGTCAGAACCTGTTGTTCTCGGCGACGATGCCCGAGTCGATCATGGGGCTCGCCAACAAGATCCTCGTGAACCCGATCAAGGTCGCCGTGACGCCCGTCTCGTCGACGGCGGAGAAGGTCACGCAGTGGGTGCTGCACGTCGAGCGTGGCAACAAGCGCGCGCTGCTCAAAGAGGTGCTGCGCGATCCGGCGATGACGCGCGTGCTCGTGTTCACGCGCACGAAGCACGGCGCGAACCGCGTCGCCGAGGAGCTGGACAAAAAGGGCGTGCCGTCCGCCGCGATCCACGGCAACAAGTCGCAGAACGCGCGTCAGCGCGCGCTCGACGCCTTCAAGGGCGGGCGCATCCGCGTGCTCGTCGCGACCGACATCGCGGCGCGCGGCATCGACGTGGACGGCGTCACGCACGTCGTGAACTTCGAGATCCCCGACGAGCCCGAGAGCTACGTGCACCGCATCGGCCGCACGGCGCGCGCGGGCGCCTCGGGCGTCGCGCTGTCGTTCTGCGACGCCGAGGAGCGCGGCTCGTGGCGCGACATCGAGCGCCTCATCCGCGCGCAGGTCCCCGTCGTCACCGATCACCCGTTCGCCGGCAAGGCGGCGCCCGCCGATGCCGACGGCCCGCGTGACCGCGCGTTCGGACGCCCCCAGCGCCCGGGCGGCTACGGACGCTCGCGGCAGGGGCGAGGCGGAGGCGGCGGCCGTGGCCGCAGCTTCGGCGCGCGCCCGTCGGCCTAGCGCGACGGCATCCCAAAACATCTTCTTGCTCCCGAGCGGCTTGTGGTTTAGCCCTAGGGACTTCTGTTTCGGCGCCCCGGGGCGCCGACCCGCAAAAGGAGCGTTAGTGGCCCGCATCACCGTAGAAGACTGTCTCGAGAAGGTGACCAACCGGTTCGCCCTCATCGTGCTCGCCGCCGAGCGCGCGCGCCAGCTCGCGCACGGCGCCTCGCCGCGCGTCGCCAGCCACAACAAGGCCGCCGTGACTGCGTTGCGCGAGATCGCCAACGGCAACGTGCGCTTCAACGAGAACGTCAAGGACGTCGTCACGAGCTTCATCGCCGATCGCAAGGTCGAGACGGCCGAGGCCCGCAGCGGCGCCGACGCGCGACGCGCGAAGAACCGCACGCGCGCGGGCTGATCGCGCCGTGGCGCCGGGCGCGCGCGGATCGCTCGTGCTGCTGCTCGCCCTCGCGGCGACGCAGGGGAGCGCGCGCGCCACCGCCTCCGCGCCACACGCCAAACTCGTCTACTTCGTCGATCCCGAGGCAGCCGATTGTCCGTCGGCCGACGCGTTCCGCGCGGCCGTGCGCGCGCGCGCGGGGCACGAGCTCTTCGGTGAGCCTTCGGACCTCACGATCGACGTGACGCTGCGGCGCGACGCCGACGCCTATCTCGCGATCCTGGGTCTGCCCGACGCGTCGGGGCGCGCGACGCGGGAGCTGCGTTCGACCGTCGGCTGCGGCGAGCTCGCGACGGCGGCCGCGCTCGTCGTGAGCATCGCGCTCGATCCCGAGTCGTTGCTG
>DATAZS010000402.1:0-3333 GCA_036271915.1 Polyangia bacterium | reverse complement strand
AGTCCGAGGGCGATCTGGCCTTCGCCGTGAACGCGATCGCCGTCGAGGAGGTCGCGCGCGCGACGCGTGACGCGGGCGCGACGCTGCTGCACTACTCGACGGACTTCGTGTTCGACGGCACGCTCGAGCGGCCCTACGACGAGTTCGACGCGCCGACGCCGCAGGGCGTGTACGCGCGCTCGAAGGTCGCGGGCGAGGTGCTGGCCGCGGCGGCGACGCCGCGCCTCTTCAACGTTCGTGTCGGCTGCCTGTACGGGCGCAACGGGCGCAACTTCCCGTCGACGATCGTGCGGCGCCTGCGCGCGGGCGAGACGATCCGCGCCGACCGCGAGCGCGCAGGCTCGCCCACGTGGGTGCGCGACGTCGCGCGCGCCTCGGCGGCGCTCGCGCGCACGGAGTCGTACGGCACGTACCACTGCACGTCGCAGGGCGAGACGAGCTGGGCCGACTTCGCGCGCTTCGCGGCCGCGAAGCTGGGAGTTCCCGAGTCGCGCGTCGAGGGCCTGCCCACGTCGGCCCTGCCCATGAAGGCGGCGCGGCCCCGGCGATCGATCCTCGACAACCGCATGCTGCGCGCGCGCGGCCTCGACACGATGCCGACCTGGCAGGACGCGGCGCTGGCTTTCATCGCCGACGAAGCGCAGGACGAAGCGCAGAACGAAGCGCAGAACGAAGCGCCGCTAGGTTAGGCCGTAGCCAGAGCTAGCGCTCAGCGCAGCGCCAGATCATTGGCGTGCTTGAGCGACTCGAACGTGCCGGCGTCCGTCCACCAGCCTGTCAGCACGTCGAACGACAGATCGCCGCGCGCGATGTAGGCGTTGTTGACGTCGGTGATCTCGAGCTCGCCGCGCTTCGACGGCGCCAGCGTCGTCACGACCTCGAACACGCTCTCGTCGTAGAAGTAGATGCCCGTGACGGCCAGGTTCGTGGGCGGATCCTTCGGCTTCTCGATGATCTTGACGACGCGCGCGCCCTCCGTGACGGCGACGCCGTAGCGTCCCGGGTCGGGCACCTCTTGCAGCAAGATCTTCGCGCCGCTCGGCTGCGCGCGGAACGCGTCGGCGAACGGTCGGATCGAGCTCTCGAAGATGTTGTCGCCGAGGATGACGGCGAGGCGCCCGCCGCGGCCGAACCGGCGCGCGAGGCCGAGCGCCTGCGCGATGCCGCCGGCCTCGTCCTGCACGCGGTACGTGAACTCGCAGCCGAAGTCTTTGCCGCTGCCGAGCAGGCCGACGACGGCGCCCATGTGCTCGGTGCCCGTCACGATGAGGATCTCGCGGATGCCGGCCTCGATGAGCTTCTTTACGGGGTGGAAGATCATGGGCTCTTTGCCCACGGGCAAAAGGTGCTTGTTCGTGACCTTCGTGAGGGGGAAAAGGCGCGAGCCCGTGCCGCCCGCGAGCACGACGCCCCGCAGCTCGACGGGGGCGCTCACGGGGTCACCGCCTGCGCGGCGAGGCGCGCGCCGTACTGACGTTCGTAGTAGTCGCGATAGGCGCCGCTGCGCACGCGGTCGGCCCACGGGCCGTTCGCGCGGTACCAGGCCACGGTCTCGGCGAGGCCGTCCTCGAACGTGTGCCGTGGCCGCCACCCGAGCGCGTCGCGGATCTTCTTCGAGTTCATGGCGTAGCGTCGATCGTGACCGGGGCGATCGGCGACGTGGCGCACGAGATCGCGTCGCTGACCGCACAGCTCGAGGATCGAGCCGACGACGTCCAGGTTCGTGCGTTCGTTCTCGGCGCCCACGTTGTAGACGTCGCCCGAGACGCCGCCGCGGAGCACGAGGTCGATGGCCTCGCAGTGATCCTCGACGTGGATCCAGTCGCGCACGTGCAGGCCGTCGCCGTAGACGGGCAGCGTCTGTCCGTCGAGCGCGTTGAGCACCATGATGGGGATGAGCTTCTCGGGGAACTGGTAGGGCCCGTAGTTGTTCGAGCAGCGCGTGATGACCGTGTCCATGCCGTGCGTATGATGGAACGCCATCACGAAGTGATCGGCGGCGGCCTTGCTGGCGGAGTAAGGGCTGCGCGGCGTGATGGGCGTCGTCTCTTCGAAGGCGCCCGTGGGGCCGAGGCTGCCGTAGACCTCGTCGGTGGACACCTGGACGAAGCGGCGCACGCCCGCCGTGCGCGCGGCCTCGAGCAGGCGCAGCGTCCCGAGGACGTTCGTGTCGAGGAACGGCTCGGCCGAACGAATGCTGCGGTCGACGTGGCTCTCGGCCGCGAAGTTCACGACGGCCTCGATCTCGTGGCGGCGCATGAGGTCGAGCATCGTCGCGCCGTCGCGGATGTCGGCCTTGACGAACACGTGGCGCGGATCGCCCTCGAGGTGCCGCAGGTTCTCGAGGTTCCCCGCGTAGGTGAGGGCATCGACATTGATGAGAAGGTCGTCGGAGTGCGTGCGCCTCGCGAGACGCGCGTAGCACGAGCCGATGAATCCGGCGCCGCCGGTGATGAGCAGATTCACAGCCCGGCAGTTTCGTGTATTACTCTGCGAAGTCAATGGACTTCCCGTCGACGCTCGTCGTGATCCCGACCTACAACGAGCGGGAGTGCCTGACTCAGATCGTGCCCGCCGTGCGCGCCGCCGTGCCGGCGGCCCACATCCTCATCGTCGACGACAACTCGCCGGACGGCACCGGCGTGCTCGCCGACGAGCTCGCCGCGGCCGACGCGCACGTGCGCGTGCTGCACCGCGTGCGCAAGCAAGGCCTCGGCGCGGCGTACCTCGCGGCGTTCAAGTTCGCGCTCGACGCGGACGACGGCTGGCGCCGCATCGTGCAGATGGACGCGGACTTCTCGCACGATCCGAACGACGTGCCCCGGTTGCTCTCGGCGCTCGACGGCGGCGCCGATCTCGCGATCGGCTCGCGCTACACGGAGGGCGGCGGCACCGAGAACTGGGGCCTCGGCCGGCGGCTCATCAGCCGCGGCGGCGGCGCCTACGCGCAGACCGTGCTCGGGGTGTCGGTGCGCGATCTGACGGCAGGTTTCAAGGCATGGAAGTCGGACACGCTGCGCGGGATCGATCTCGACGCCGTGGCGGCCAAGGGTTACGGCTTCCAGATCGAGATGACGTTCCGCGCGCTGCGCAACGGCTTCCGCGTCGTCGAGCGGCCCATCAAGTTCATCGATCGCCGCGTGGGCCAGTCGAAGATGTCGGGAACGATTTTCTTCGAGGCGCTCACGCTCGTGTGGTCGCTGCGCGCGCGCGTGCCGCGCAGTCGAGGCTGAGTCGAGCGTGAAGTGATCTTCACATCAGCAAGGCGAAGGTGAAGCCGAGGATCGTCGCGCCGTTGCCGCTCGACTGGCAGCTGTCTTGCGGTCCATCGCC
>DATAZS010000401.1:0-2740 GCA_036271915.1 Polyangia bacterium | reverse complement strand
CGACGTCACGCGCGAGTACTACTTCAACGACGCCGGCACGCAGATCGAGCGCTTCGGCCGTTCGTTGCGCGCACGTGCACGCGACGAGCCGGTGCCCGAGGACGGCTACCAGGGCGACTACATCGCGGAGCTCGCGACCGCGACCGGCCTCTCTGCCGATGCCACGGCCGCCGAGTTCGGCGCCGCCGGCGTCGCGCTCATGTTCGCGCAGATCCGCGCCACGCTCGAGCGCTTCCGCGTGCAGATGGACGTCTTCACGAACGAGGTCGACCTGCACCGCTCGGGGGGCGTCGAGCGGGCGCTCGAGCGGGCTCGCTCCGCCGGTCACGTGTTCGAGGCCGACGGCGCGACGTGGCTGCGCGCGAGCGAGTTCGGCGACGACAAGGATCGCGTGCTCGTGAAGGCCGACGGCTCGACGACGTACTTCGCCGGCGACCTCGCGTACCTGGTCGACAAGCTCGAGCGCGGCTTCGACCTCGCGATCTACGTCCTGGGCGCCGACCACCACGGCTATGCGGCGCGGCTGCGCGCGGCCGCGCAGGCGCTCGGCTACGACCCCGCGCGCCTCGAGATCGCGCTGTACCAGATGGTGCATCTGATCGAGGACGGCGAGCAGAAGCGCATGTCCAAGCGCCGCGGCGACGTCGTCCTGCTCGACGAGCTGATGGATGGCATCGGCGTCGACGCCGCGCGCCTCTACCTCGTCCAGCGCTCGCACGACGCCACGATCGACATCGACCTCGCGCAGGCCGTCGAGCAGGGCCCCGAGAATCCCGTCTTCTACGTGCAGTACGCGCACGCGCGCATCTGCTCGATCCTGCGGCGGGCGGGGGAGGGCGACGGCACGTCCTCCGGCTTCGCGGAGGCCCTCGAGCCGAGCGAGGCGGCGCTCGTGCGCGCGCTCGTCGACTTCCCCGACGTGTGCCGCGCGGCCGTCGACCTGCGCGCGCCGCACCGCGTCGTCGTCTACGCCCGCGACCTCGCAGCCGCATTCTCGGCGTTCTACCGCGACTGCCCGGTGCTCGACGCGGACACGCCGTCGCGACGAGCGTCGCGCCTGGCGCTGTGCGATGCGACGCGGCAGGTGCTCGCACGCGCGCTCGACCTCGTGGGCGTCGGCGCGCCCGACGAGATGTAGCTTCGCGCGGCCCGCGTGGCGATCGCGGCATGGCGCCGCGAGAGCTTTACCGTTCGATCACGGGATTTTGAGGTTCTGGGCGTATGCTCGATCCGAGCCCCCAGGCCGCCCACGATGTTCGGAGGTCACGCATGAAGCGTCCACGCTATGCCGACGTCGCCGCGACGCTGGCCCTGGTGCTCGCGCTCGGAGGCACGAGCTATGCGGTCACCGTGCTGCCGCGAGACAGCGTCGGGACGGCCCAGATCAAGGCCAACGCGGTGACGAAGGGCAAGCTCGCCGCCAACGTCAGGACGACGGGCCCGGCCGGCCCGCGCGGCAGGGACGGCGTCGCCGGGCCCACCGGCCCGATCGGCCTCACCGGCGCTGCCGGCACGATCGGACTGCGAGGCCCCGCCGGGCTCGCGGGAGGGCCGCTCGATCCACAGCGCATCGTCCACGTCAACGGCCAGGTCGTCACGGTGCCGCCCGGCCAGATGTTCCTCAACATCGCCGCCCCGTGCCCGACCGGTGACATCGGTCTCTCGGGCGGCTACACCATCGATGGCACGGTTCACGTCTCGAGCAGCATCGCCTCCGACTTCCAGCAGGGCTGGCAGATCACCGTCGACAACCCGGGCATGGCCACCGGGACGGCGCAGGCGTTCTCGGTCTGCCTGACCACCTGATGCCGCGTGCGGGCGGGGTGGCGCGGGGCTGACGCCCGCGCCGCCCCGTTGCTAGCATCCATCCCCGTTGCGGACGTAGCTCAGTTGGTAGAGCATCAGCTTCCCAAGCTGAGGGTCGCGAGTTCGAGCCTCGTCGTCCGCTTTGGCTCCACCAGGCGAAAAGCCTGCATAACCACGCCGAACGTCGAGAGGCTCTCAGCGCGAGGCAGACCGACAGAGCGTGATGCGGTGTACGGATGTTGCCGCGCAGGTTGCCGCACAGCACCGCAGCAGGCGACCGGTGGTTGCCGCGCGCGTTGCCGCGGCGCGGTACTCGCGCAGCGAACGCATCGGTTCACGGCTGAGGAAGCTTCCCCATCGAGAGATCTCCGAGATACACACCGCTCATCAACGCGGCCAGCCCGAGTAGCGCCCTTGCAAGGCTTCCAGAGATGAAGGCTCCGGCCCACCTACGGCGCCCGCAGCCAGCGTCCGATTCCCCATCCGGAGCGCTCTCCCCACGTCTTCTAGGCCGACGCACACCGTGGCACGCCCCGCCGGGCTGTCCGATTCGTGTCCGAGTCGTGTCCGATTCGGAAGTCCTATTCTCCCAACCGAGTAGGCCGAACATTGACGCTGGCTCGTCGGTGTTGGTCCTGCGCGTTGGTTGGGTACGGCTTCGCATGCCGATTTTTGATGTGCCGCAGCGGTTCAGCAGGCAGTGGGTGGAGCGCAAGGTTCCGGAGATGGATTCGACGGAGTTCCACGCGATGTTCCACGAGGCCGCGACGCGCGGGTGGGACGAGGGCGAGCTGCGTGAGTTGGCGCGCATGTGGGCCGCGGACGGCGGTTCGCAGGACGCGGCCGCCGGCTAACGACGTCCCCGCTCCCGTCGGGGCGGAGGGCGCCGTGTGCGCTGTCGAGCAGTGTCACACCGGTCAACTAGCGCGGTTCT
>DATAZS010000400.1:0-8459 GCA_036271915.1 Polyangia bacterium | reverse complement strand
CTTCGAATCGACCGCGCGTCGATTCGAACCGCGGGTGGCGGCGGGAGTCGTGGTGTTTTCAACTCCGTCACTGTTTGAAGGGAGTCCTGCATGAAGAAGTGGTATTCGACTGTGGCCTGCGCGTTCTTGTTTCTGACCGGTTGTTTGAACTCGGGCGACCCAGCCCAAGAGACAGGTTCGACTGACACCGCGAGCGAGCTGCGGTCCAAGTCTCATCACCGCACGAGCGGAACGGCGGGAGCTGCTGCCGGCAGCGCGGGAACGGCTCCGACCGGCGCCGCGGGCACGACCGCCACGGGTGCAGCAGGCGCAGCAGGTGCCGCAGGCACCCTAGGCGGGGCTGGCACCGCGATGCTCGGCGGCGCGGGCGCCCCCGTCGTGGCCGACATCGGCACGTGGACGGACAGCCCTGGCGCCTGTCCCGCCGGCGTGCCCCAGATCGACGTGACCACGGAGTCGGACCTCGAGGACGCCACGCGCGGAGAAGGCGCCCACACGTCAGATCCTCCGAACGCCTGCTATCTGATCCACAACGGCACCTACGTCCAGAGCGGATCGACGCTGCCCTTCTATGTCAGGCAGAGCGGCACGTCGACGACGGCGCGGCGCCTCTTCATCGGGCAGTCCCGCGCCGGGGTCGTCATCCAAGGCCGCGGCACGATCGACTCGGGAATCAGCCACATCCTCGTCAACAACATGACCTTCAATCTCACGGGATACTCACAGAGCGGCTCGTTCAATACGCTCACGGTGATGGACGGAACCGACATCGTCGTCGACCACGTGACCTTCACGGGTGACTGCGCGACGGGATCGACGGGCGGGCACGTCGAGGTCGACGGCACGACGAACTTCGTGCTCCAGAGCTCGCTCGTCGAGAAGTTCGGCCATTGCGCGAGCGGCGGTCACCTCGATCACGGCGTCTACATCGCCTTCGGGAACGGGATCTCGATCCTCAACAACGAGATCCGCCTCAATTCGTCGCGCGGCATTCAGCTGAACACCGAGGACGGCAGCTTCGGCACGATCAACAACGTGACGATCCAGCGCAATCGCATCCACGACAACGGTCACGCCGACTATGAGGACGGCATCGTCCTGAACGGCGGCAGCACCGGAACCATCACCAACGTCGCGATCAACCACAACCTCATCTACGGCAACTACTACTCGGGGATTCGCGTCGTCGACGTCGCCTACACCGGCGTCGTCGTCAGCCAGAACACCCTGTCCGGCAACGGCGCCGCCGCCGCGGGCTCGGGCAAGTCGGAGATGAACATCGACTCGTCGGGGTCGGGCGCGAACACCAACGTGACCCGGAACATCATCTCGGCCGGGTACCAGGTCCTCAACAGCTGCTATGACGCCTTCGCGCGCAAGTACGCGCTCGTCGACAACATCGTCCAGGGGACCGTCCCTACGGGCGCGGCCGGCGATTGCGTGAGTCAATCGGTCGTGATGGCGCCCGTGTTCGCCAACCTGGCCACAGCCGACTTCCACCCGCAGACCGTCGCCGCCAGCTCCTATGGCGCCTATTCTCCGTAGCTCGAAGTAGCCTGTCGCGCGAAACAATCAGGCGCGCGCGCTCATCGGTGCCGGGGGACGCAGGCTCTGCGTCCCCTGGCGCGCGTTGCGACGGCGTCACGAACACGCGCGCGTCCCACCGATGCGTTCTATAGTCGCGGCATGGCGAGAACGCGGCGCCGTGGCGCCTGGCACTGGGTCTGGATCGGCGCGTGTGTCGTCACGATCGCGCTCTCGGCGAGCGTGGCGTTGCGCGCACGAGCGGCGGGGCCACCCGCGATCGGAAAGCTCACGTGGCTCGGCCAGTCGGGCTTCGTCCTCGAGACGGCCGCGGGCACGCGCATCGTCATGGATCCGATCCCCAAGGGGCTCGGCTACGACCTCCCCGCGGGCCTCAAGGCCGACGCCATCACGGTGAGCCACGAGCACCCCGACCACAACAACGTCGCGCTCGTCGTCAACAAGGCGCGCGTCATCCGGGGGCTCACGGCCGACAAAAAGGGCTGGACGAAGATCGACGAGAAGGTAAAGGACGTCTCGATCCGCAGCGTCGGCGTGTACCACGACGACAAGCGCGGCGCCGAGCGCGGCCTCAACACCGTCTTCATCTTCGAGGTCGGCGGCCTGCGCATCGCGCACCTCGGCGATCTCGGCCACCTGCTGACCGACGAGCAGCTCTCGGCGATCGGCTCCGTCGACGTCGTGCTCGTGCCCGTGGGCGGCGTCTACACGCTCGACGCCTACCAGGCGACGCGCGTCATCGACCAGCTGCACCCGCGGCTCGTCGTCGTGCCGATGCACTACAAGACGCCGCCGCTCACGATCAAGGAGCTCGATCCCGTCGACGACTTCCTCGAGCGCAAAGCCAACGTCGTGCACGAGCCCACGAACACGCTGACGCTCACGCCGGTCAAGGCGCACCCCGCCGTCCAGATCGTCGTGCTCAACTACAAGTAGCCAGCGACCTAACGCGCGGGCTTCGCGACGCGCGCGGCGAGGGCGTCGAGGTCCTTGCGCGTGGCCTCGCCGATGAGGCGGCCGCGCAGCTGGCCGCGTCCGTCGTAGGCGAACACGGCGGGGATCGAGCCCTCCCACTTGGCGTCGATGGCGTTGATGAAGGCGTCGGGATCCTCGACATGCACGATGTTGCGCGTGAGGTTGGGCGCGCGATGCGTGAGCACCTCGACGACGTGCGCGCCCGCGCGCGCCGGATCGTCGAGCGACAACGACAGCACGTCGACGCCGCGCGCCTTCAGGTCACGCGCGAACGTGTCGACGAGCGGCAGCTCCTCGAGGCACGGCCCGCACCAGCTGGCCCAGAAGTGCACGAGCAGCGGACGGCCGTGCGCGTGCACGGCGCGCTGGATCGCGGGCAGGTCCATGAGCGCGTAGCCATCCACGCCAGTCGGCGCGGACGGTCCCTTCGCGCCGGCCGCGGCCGCGCTCGGGACCGGCGCGGGTTTGCCGGGCGCGTTGGCGGCGCGCAGGGCCGCCACGCCCACGAGGGAGACGATCACAATCGCGAGGATCAGCGCGGGCGCGCGCGCCCTCACGGCTTCCTTTTGATCGTGCAGCCGAAGGCCTTCGACTCGAACTTCGTGACGGCCTGGCCCGCGACGAGCTGCGCGAGGGCCGGCCCCAGATCGTCGACGCCGCCGTGATAGCGAAGCAGCCCGTTCGACCCCACGACGAACACCTCGGGCGTGCGCTGCGCGCCATAGAGATCGGCCACCTTCGAGCCGTCGTCGCGCAGCATGGGAAACTCGAAGCTCTGCGCGGCGTCGGCCTTGATGTCGCCCACGGGCTCGTTCTGGTTGGCGTTGACGCCCACGAAGGCGACCTTGTCGCCGTACTGCTTGTAGAGCGCGGCGATGGGCGCGCGCGCCTGCGCGACGTACGGGCAGCGACACGACAGGAACATCACGACGGCGCCCTTGCCCTCTTTCCCGTCCTTGCTCTTGGCCTTGAGGAACGAGTCGAGCGTGCGCGGCTGGCCGGCGTCGACGGTCTTGAGCGTGAACGGTGGCGCCTTGTCACCGGCGCGCGGCACGACGGGCGCGGGCAGGCTCGGCTTCGGCGACGGCGGGATCACGCCCAGCGGCGGCCTCTCCTCGAGCGGCTCGTTCGCGCGCCCCGAGGGCTGCGCGCCCACGAGTCCGAGACCCACCATCGACATGGACGCGACGAAGACGAAAGAGCGCATGACGAGACGCATGACGGGAAGTGTAGCCACGAACCTAGGGCAGTGTCAGGGGCGCCGTGTTCTCCGCGCGCTCGATGGCGGCGTGCGTGGCGAGCGCGCCGCCGATGGCGCCCGGCACGTAGCTGCCGCCCGAGATCACGAGCTTGAGCGCCTCCTGCGACGTCATGTCGACGAGCAGGCACGCGCGCGACGGCACGAAGAACAGCCGGCCCGACGTCGGGTTGGGCGACGCGGGCACGAACACGCACCACGTCGCGGCGTCGCCCTCGATCCCTTTGGCGCTCGTGAAGCCGAGCATGCGCGTGCCGCCGTCGCCCGGGATGAGCACGACGTGCGCGAAGATGCCGTCGTGCGTGTCGGTCGTGAGCGCGACCTGCTTCCACGAACGATACAGATCGCGCAGGCCGGGCAGGCGGCGGAGGACGGCGTCGATGGCGCCCAGCACGAAGTGCCCCACGAAGCTGGTCACGAAGAGGCCCAGGAGATAGAGCCCAACAATCGCGATGCCGATGCCGACGAGCGGCTGATCGACGTTGAAGATCGCGCGCGCCTTGCTGTCGACGTACCAGAGGATGAACACCGTCACGACGAGCGGGATCGCGGCGAGCGCGCCCGCGACCAGCTTGTTGCGCACGTGGACCTGAAAGGCGCCCATCGCCGCCGAGACTACGCCGGGCCGCCCACGGGCGCCAAAATCAGATACCGACGTCGGCGACGAGCTGGGCCTCGGTCGCGCGGCGGTCGAGCGGGCGGCTCAGCAGCTCGTCGACGGTGACGCGCCTCCGCTGCAGCAGGTAGCCGACGAGCAAACGATAGCGATCGTAGTGTCCCGAGCAGCTCACGTTCATGTCGCACGTCCCGGCCTCGAGGTCGGCGCGGCCACGGCGCAGATCGACGGGGCGCGCGAGGGCGACGTAGTCCGCGTAGCCCTCGGTCTGGAAGGCGGCGAGCTTCTTGAAGCGCCAACGCCCCGCATGATTCGCCGACATGGCGTGCGTCACCTCGTGCGCGACGTAGTACGTGAGCGTGCGCTCGCCGCCCTTCTCGACGCCCGACGCGCCGATGACGCGGCCGCGGCGCACGTCGGCGGGTCGGATGAACGAGTTGCCGCCCGCCCACGTGTGCGTGACGCCGCCCGAGCGATGGTTCCACGCCGAGAAGAACGCGTAGAGCCCCGGCGTGTCGCACAGGAAGACATCGTGCGTACGCGCGGCGTCGTAGAGCGGCGAGCGGCTCACGCGCGCGAGCGCGTCGTCGAGCATGGGCGTCGCCTCCGGCGGCAACGGATGCCGCGCGTGCAGCACGAGGTTGCCGCGCTGGAGCGTGTACGCGAACAGCGGCTGCGGGTGAACGACGAGCGCGACGTAGCCGGCGACGGTCGACACGAGCAACAGCGCGCCGCGACGAAGTCCCGTGCGCACGGCCTTCTTTTCGAGCTTCGACATGCCCCGGAGAACCCGCGGCACGCAGGTCCCATTCCCCTCTAAGGCGCGGGGAAGCCGCGCCACGTCCACACGAGCGTGTCGGCGAGCGTCGCGTTCTGCACGGTGCCGTCGCAGTGGCCCGCCTGCATCGCGTAGATGAACCGGTAGTGGTAGTCCTGCGCCTTGAGCGCGGCGGCCGTGCGCTGGTTCGCGATGACCCAGTTGTGCGCGCCGCTCGCGGGCGCCGTCGCGCCGTTGTCCATCTGGTTGCAGTTCAGGAACACGCGCAGCGGCTTCTGCGGACTGTTCATGATGAGGTCGAGGTTCGTGTGGTAGTCCCACGCGCCGTCGGGGAACATCGCCTGCTCGGGCGCCGTGTCGTTCTGCTGCGCGACGAACGTGCCCGAGTACGTGATGACGCGGTGGAAGAGATCGGGCCGGAACCAGCCCATCGTGAGCGCCGCCGCGCCGCCCGAGCTGCAGCCGAGCGTGGCCTTGCCCTCGGGGTTGTCGGTGAACGTGAGGTGCGGGAACGCGGCCTTGACGCCGGCGTCGGCGATGACGGCCGGCAGCACCTCCGTCTGCACGAAGCGCGCGTAGCGATCGGACATCGTGTCGTACTCGAGGCCGCGCTCGCTGCCCTTGCTGTCGCCGCCGCCGTTCGCGATGGCGACGACGACGAACACGGGCAGCTTCCGCGTCGCGTCCTTCGAGATCGTGAGGTTGTCGAGCGCGTTCTTCACGAGCCCGAGCTCGCCCGGGCCGTCCTGGATGACGAGCAACGGCGCGGGCGTGCCGTCTTGATAGAGCGCGGGCACGTAGACGTCGACGCCGCGCGTGAAGCTGTGCTGGTTCGCCGCCAAGAGCGTCGTGTCGGCGCCCTTGAAGATCTGGCTGTCCGCCGAGCTCATCGTGAAGTGGAAGCTCTTCCCCTTCGGGTTGCCTTTGTCCGTGAGATCGGGCTGCGTCGCGTAAGGCGGGCTGATCATGAGATCGCCGTCGCCGTCGGTGCCGGGATCGCCGATGGGGAACGTCGCGCCGTCGGTGGACGCGCCCGCCTCGGTCGCGCCCGCGCCGCCCCCGTCGACGACGGCCATCGCGCCCGCCGCGCCAATCGCTCCCGCGGATCCGGCGTCGGCGGCGCCCGCGGCGCCCGCGCCGGCGTCGCCCGCGCTCGTGCCGGCGGCGCCTGCCGTCGCGGACTGGCCGCCGGCGCCCGCGCTGCCGGACGTTACCGGCTTCGGCGTCGTGCTCGAGCACGCATAGATCACGAGCGTCCCCAGCACCGGAATGCACCCACGGTGGAAAGCAGCCATGAATCCTCCTTCGGCTACGTCCGCCGACGATAACGGCCGCGAGAGGTCGCGCGCAAGCAATTCGCCACGCGCCGGGCGGCTCGTCGTAGCGGTTGTTGGAAGTCTCGCGGCGTCTAGCTGGCGCTCGTGAGGGCGTCGAGCGCGCGCGTCGACGCCTCGGCGTGCGCCGTCAGCAGCTGCGCGAGCTCGAGCTGCATCTCGATCTTCTCGCCCATCCAGCGCGCGAGCGCGCCGCGATCGAGCTGCGTCGGATCATGCGGCGCGCCGGGAATGTCGCGCATCGCCTGCATGGCGCGCGCGGCGCGCGCCGCGGCGTCGGCGATCGCGACGTACTCGCGCGCGACGATCAGCAGCGCGTCGTGCTCGGCGCCCGCGCCCACCCAGCGCGCGTGCGTCTCCATGTTGCCGGCGACGTGGCGCATGAGCCGCGCCAGCGCCTCGGGCACCTCGGCGTCGGTGGCCATCTCCTGCCCACACGTCACCTCTTCTTCAGCGTCCATGCTCGACCTCCCTTTCACGCCGCGAACGTCATGCCTGTCTTGCGCGTCTACTTCGCGCCGGTCTCGAGATGCGCGGCGCCGCGCTCGCGCGATGCCTCCAGATCGAGCGTGAGGCGACCACTCACCTCGGCGCCGTCGGCGGCGCACCACTTGCGCCGGCGCGTCTTGCCCTTCGAGACGAGGTCGGCGAGCTCGGCGTCGGAGATGCGGCGGCCCGCGATCTCGAACCAGATCACGAACGCGCACCCTTCGCGCCAGCGCGTGCAGCCCCACCCTCGATGGCCCGCGACGAGCGCCCCTTGCTTGCAACGTGGGCACACGAGCGCGAGCGGCGCCGGGGCGGTCGCGCTCGGCTTGCTCTGCGGCGCCTTCGCCGAGTTGGCCCTCGGCCCAACCCTCGGCTTCGAGGACGCCGGCGCGACAGGAGCGGCGCGCGCGGGTCCGGCGCCGCCGCGGATCGTCGTGACGACGTCGCCGACGTAGCGCGAGATGTCTGCCATGAACGCCGCGCGCGTCTCCTCGCCGCGCGCGACGCGCGACAGGCGCGCCTCCCACGTGCCCGTGAGCTCGGGCGACGCGAGGCTCGCGACGGGCAAAGCGTCGATGAGGCCGATGCCCATCTCCGTGGGAACGAGGTTCTTCCCGTCGCGCGCGACGAACGTGCGTCGAATGAGCGTTTCAATTGTAGACGCGCGCGTCGCGGGCGTGCCCAGGCCCGAGTCGCGCATCGCCGCGCGTAGATCCTCGTCGGCGATGTCGCGCCCCGCCGACTCCATCGCGCCCAGCAATGTCGCCTCCGTGTGCCGCGGCGGCGGGCGCGTCTGCTTCGTCAAGGCCTCGAACGTCGCGACGAGGCGCTGACCCTCTTCGAGCGGCGGCAACGTCGGCGCGGAGTCGTCGTCACCTTTGCGCTCGCCCTCGCCGAGCTGCGCGACCGCCTGCCAGCCCGCGACGAGTCGCACGCGGCCGCGCGCGAAGTAACGATCGGGCGGCGGCGGCAGCGCCGTCACGAACGCCTCGTCGACGGCCGCGGCGTCGCCCGACGGCGCGGCCGCGGCGCGCTCCTTCCCCCCGGCCGGGCCCACGCGAATGACGACGTCCGTGAGCGCGAACTCCGCGTCGGCGTGGAACGCGCCCAGGAACCGCCGCGCCACCAGATCGAAGACGCGCCGCTCGTCGCGCGGCAGATCGTCGAGGCGCACGGGCTTCCCCGTGGGGATGATCGCGTGGTGGTCGTGCACCTTGGCGTCGTCGAACACGCGGCGCGAGCGCGCGGGCGGCGCGCCCTGCAGCGGCTGCGCGAACGGCGCGTAGTCGGGCAGCGCCGCCATGGCGCCGAAGATCTTGGGCAGCTCCTTGTGCATGTCGCCCGTGAGGTGGCGGGAATCCGTGCGCGGGTAGGTCAGGATCTTGTGGCGCTCGTACAGCGCCTGCGCCGCGGCGAGCGTCGCCGTCGCGCTCAGGCCGTAGCGCCGGTTCGCCGTCCGCTGCA
>DATAZS010000399.1:0-3153 GCA_036271915.1 Polyangia bacterium | reverse complement strand
GTGATACAAAAGGGGATGGCCCCCGCCGGTTCGCGTCGTCTGCCCCCGCTCGCGAAGGTCGGTCTCGCCCTCGTCGTGCTCGCCATGCTCGCCGCGCTGTTCTGGCGCTCGGTGCACACCGCGCGCTCGGCGCCTTACACGCTGTCACCCGACACGCGCGGCGCGTGGCGGCTCTCGATCGAGATGTCTTCGCGCCCCAACGATCCCGTGCTCGTGCTGACGCCGCCGTCGGGGTACGCGCGCGAGCTGTTCGACCAGGTGTTCAAGCGCTCGATGGAGTCGATGGCGGCGCCCGACACGGGCGGCATGCCGCTCGTGCTCCAGGGCGAGCTCGAGCGCGCCGGCTCCGAGCGCATCACGCCTGACGCGCTCCTCGCGATGGCGCGGGAGGCCGGCCTCGAGGAGGTGATCCCGACGCCGCGCTGCCTCGCGCACCGACGCGCGCCCGAGCCCGACACGCGCGAGCAGGTCTTTTTCGCGACGTACGACGACCCGGCATTCAAGACCTTCCGCTGGAACCTCGCGGCGCGCTTGGGCGCGAAGTTCGAGGCCGACTTCGTGACGCCGCTCCTGCTCATCGGCACGGTCCAGTCGCCCGCGCACCGCTGGTTGCCGCTCGAGGTCGACGAGGCGAAGGACTGCGTCGCGCCCATCGTTCAACAAGCCGGCGCAGGCGCCGGCTCCTAGGTCAATCGGCGACGGGCGGCAGCTCGACGACGACGTCGCCCGAGACGCGGGCCTGGCAGGCCAGGCGCGTCTTCGTGATGAAGTAGACGTTGCCGAGGTGCTTCTTCTCGGCGGCGTTGAACGGCGTGAGGTGCGCCTCGCCGTCGAGGATCTTCACGCGGCACAGGCCGCACGTGGCCTTGCCCACGCAGGCCGTCGAGATGCCGACGCCCGCGCGGCGCGCGATCTCGAAGACGGACTCGCCGTCGGCGCAGTCGACGCGCGCGCCCGAGGGTTGGAACGTCACCGACGGCATATCAGGCGGCCCCGTCTGGCCAGTGCGACAGGCCCACGCGGTTGCCCTCGGGATCGCGCACGTACAGCGTGAAGGCCGTGCGCGCGTAGACGTCGACGCCCGCGGCCGCGAGGCGCCGCAGCCACGCGTCGCGCGCCGCGCGCTCGATGCGCAGCGCGACGAGGTGCAGGCCCGGCCGCGCGCCGCGCGCCGGATCTTCGTCGGCCGTCGCGCCGCCCGCGACGCGCTCGAGCGCGAGGAACGCGCCGTCTCCGACGTCGAGCCACACCGAGCGGTCGCCGCCACCGTCGGCCGCAGGCCAGCGCTTCAGCACGGCGAGGCCCAGGACCTCGCGATAAAAGCGCTCCGTCGCCGCGAGGTCGCGCACTTGGATCGCGAGGTGGTGAAACCCGCGCGCGGCGCTCACGGCCGCTCCCTCAAGATTTCTCGCCGAGCTTGCAGATGACCTTCCACTCGGCGGGCGTCACGGGCTGCACGGACAGGCGGCTGCCCTTGCGCAGCAGCACCATGCCCTCGAGCGCCGGCATGGCGCGCAGCTCGGCGAGCGGCACGGCGCGCGCAAACTTCTTGTCGAGCTTCACGTCGACGACGAACCAGCGCGGCTCGTCCTTCTTGCTGCCTGGGTCGTAGTGATCCGACTTGGCGTCGAACTGCGACGCGTCGGGATAGGCGGCGCGCGCGATCGTCGCCGTGCCGGCCGCCGCGGGCGGATCCGCGCTCGAGTGATAGAAGATGACGCCGTCGCCGACGGCCGCCTCGCGCAGCAGGTTGCGCGCCTGGTAATTGCGCACGCCGTCCCACGAGGTCGTCTGCTTGGGCGCGCGCGCGAGGTCGTCGATCGAAAAGACGCTCGGCTCGGACTTCATCAACCAGTAACGCATCCCATCCTCCGGCTTTAGCCCAAATCGAAAACGACGACTTCGCAGCCGTGGCCCGTCACGGTGACGGCGCGCTCGTCGGTGAGCGCGGCGCCGTCGCCTTCACCGAGGCGCTGGCCGTTCACCGTGGCGGCGCCGCGCGCGACGTGCACCCACGCGTGCCGCCCCGCCGCGAGCGCGACCTCGGCCTTCTGGCCCTCGTCGAGCAGGCCGACGTACAGCGCGACGTCCTGGTGCAACGTCACCGAGCCCTCGCGTCCGTTCGCCGAGGCGACGAGGCGCAGCTTCCCGCGCCGCTCGCTCTCGGAGAACGACTTCTGCTCGTAGCCGGGCGCGTGCCCGCGGCGATCGGGGATGATCCAGATCTGCAGGAAATGCACGGGCTCGGTGCGCGACTCGTTGAACTCGCTGTGGCGCACGCCCGTGCCGGCCGACATGCGCTGGACGTCACCGGGGCGAATGACCGATCCTGTCCCAATGCTGTCCTTGTGCGCGAGCGCGCCTTCCAGCACGTAGCTCACGATCTCCATGTCGGCGTGTCCGTGCGTCGGGAAGCCGCCGCCCGCCGCGACGCGATCGTCGTTGATGACGCGCAACGCGCGGAAGCCCATGTGCGCGGGGTCGTGCCACTCGCCGAACGAGAACGTGTGGTGGCTGTCGAGCCACCCGATGTCCGTGTGGCCGCGCTCCGCGGCGGGGCTCAGGGTCAACATGCCGATCACCCTACGAGATCGTGGCGCGATCGTCGAGCGACGGAGGGGGCCTTTGCCAAGATCCGACCGGGGCGGTGAAGCACTCCGGTCGATCGGCGGCGCCGTCGCGCTGCTCGTTGACGCTGATCCTGTCCGCAAGCACTATCCCGCGATGCGGTCCACCTTCGTTGGCTTGACGTGCCTTGGCGCCCTTCTCCTTCAAGGCTGCTTGTCCGTGTTGTCGCACTCCTACTCCGGCGTGGCCTTGAACCGCCACCCGAGCGTCTCGGCGACGGACTCGACCTGGGGGTTCCTGCATCTGACCGAGCCTCTGATCGAGAACCTCGTTGTCGATCTCACGCATAAGCTCGAAGACGGCTGCCTGGGAGCGTCGCTGGAAAACGTTCAGACCAAGCTCACGATCCGCGAGTTCGTGTTGTTCCAGATCTACGACGTTCGCTTGAGCGCACAGTGCGCTGGGCCGCTCTCGCCGAAGGCCGTCCCGCCTCTCAACTGAGCGGGAGATCCTCTGGACGTCAACGGCTTCAGGCCGTGGCTGCGAACGCGCGGTACGTCATCGCGCCTGTGCGCAATTCGTCGT
>DATAZS010000398.1:0-5605 GCA_036271915.1 Polyangia bacterium | reverse complement strand
CGCCCGAGACGGCCTGCACGGCCCAGCTGTCCTGATACAGGCGCACCATGCCGAGCGCCGACGAGCGCATGGCGGGCAGCGCGTACACGGCGCGACCGTAGACGGCGTAGCGCTGGCGAAACTCGGGCAGGTGCTCCTGCGGCGTGTTCTTCTCGCGGCCGAGCTGGACGCTCCGATAGGGATTCGACTGGAAGCCGTCGAGGATCTGAATCGTGCTGCCGAGCTGCAGGATGAGGCGCGGCGTCGCCGTCCAGCTGAGCGACGGTTGGAAGGTGTCGATGCTGAGGCGGTGCGACACGACGTCGGTCATGGCGTCGTTGAAGCAGTGCGACGAGTTCAACAGCGGCTTGAGATCGAGCGGCTGGTCGCCGACGTTCGAGTTGTTGTTGTCGCACACGCTGTCGAAGTTGTGCGTGTACGACAGGCCCAGCGTGAAGTTGTGGTCGAGCAGATCGCTGCGCGTCGTCGCCGTGACGGCGTGCGAGCGGTAGTCGTGCTCCCACCCGTACGCGTACGCGACCGACACCGACGACGACGGCCGCTCATAGGACAGGCTGCCGTGGGCCTCCTGGCGCAGGTCGGAGAACTTCGTGGCCGTCGTCACGGCGTCGACGCCCGAGTGCGGGCCGAAGATCGCGGGCGTCGCGCCCGAGACGATGTCGACGTTGTAACCGACGCCGAAACGGAAGTCGGGGCCGAGCGTCGTGCCCGCGTCGATCTGCGGATGGATGACGTTGACGCCCTTGTTGAGCTTCGAGGGCTCCTCGAACAGCGTGACGCGCGAGGCGGCGTCCTGCGTCGCGCGCGCCGCGGGCGCGGCGAGCACGAGCAGCGCGGCGGCGCAGCCGGGACGGAGGAGGGCCCTCAGTTGCAACCGCAGCCTCCGCCCGAGGTGCCGCTGCCGCCGATCGCGCCTTCGCGGTTCGACAGGATGTGATCGTCGGCGGCCGTCTCTTGTGGGTCGCCGTCGGGCTGCATGATGCGGTCGGCGAGCAGCTCGCGCTGGTGCGGCTTCACCGTCCAACGCGCCGTCGAGCAGCCGCCCACGGCGAGCGCCGCGAGGACGGTCACGAGCAGCGACACGCGCCTAGAAATAAACCGACAACGCACCGGAGTACTCCTCGATGGCTTGGGTGTGGTTGGCGTCGAAGATGACGTAGTGGCGCGTCTCGCCGCGGATCGTGAGGCGCTTCTTGAGGGCGATCATGAGTCCACCTCCGACGTTGATCATCGTGTAGTTGCCGGTCTTGATCGTGAACTGGTCGGCCTTCTTGCGGCCGAACGCGCCGCCCGCTCCGACGGCGAGGAACGGCGTCACGGGCGACGACGGGAAGAGGTTCGAGTTGAAGCCGCCGCCCGCGTAGATGACGTCGGCCTGGTCGCCGACGGTCTCGCCCACGAAGGCCTCGAGCGCGACGTGGGGCGCGAGCAGCACCGACGGTCGGAACAGGAACATGCCGTCACCGCCCAGCACGCCCGCCGAGAACGTGAAGCCCACGCCGCCTTCGACGAGCGGCGAGGGCGAGAAGATGGCCTCGCCCATGCGGTGCCAGACCGACGGGCCGCGGTGGGCCTCGGACGTGTCGACGTCGAGCGGGAAGACCTCGTCGCCCAGGATCCAGCCGTAGGTGCCGTCGGGGAGCTGCACGCGGAACCAGTGGTCGTTCGTGGCGCGACCGATCGCGGGCAGCACCTCGTCGCGCTTCGCGACGTACACGACGCGGTAGCCGAAGCCGGGGCCCGTGTGCACGCCGGCTTCCTCGGCGATGACGCGCACGAGCGCCTCGTCGTCGGCGCGCGTGGGCCGCGCCGACGCCAAGAGGGCGAGCGCGACGAGACTGATCGCGAGGGCGAGCCGACGCGCCGCCGTCATCCCGTCACCGTCATCCCGTCACCGTCATGGCGTCACCGAGACCCACTTCTCGATCTCCGTGACCTCCGTCGACGTCGCCGAGAACAGCATGTTGCCGCCGTGGGTCGGGCTCGTCGGTGTCGTCACGAGCTGGCTCGCCGTCGGGTCGTCGCAGTTCATCTCCTGGCTGGCCGCGCGATAGTTCTTCGACCAGTCGTCGGGCAACGGCAGCGTCACGATCGGATCGGGCATCGGCATCGCCATCGAGGGCGTGGCCGCCATCGTGAACGTCGCCGCGGCCGGCTGCGGATCGGCGATGAGCGCGAACGGCGTCTGCGTGCCCACGCCGTGACACTGGGAGTCGGCGCAGTGCTTGCCGCCGTAGGTCGCGTTGAGGACGTCGGGCCAGATGTGGTTGACGAAGTAGCTCTGGCTCGGGCGGCAGGCGTTGACGTCGGCGGGCGGCGCCCCGAGATCGACGGTCTCACACGCGCCGAGCCAACCTCCCAGCAGCAAGCCGAGTCCGGTGACGAGGGTGCGCCTCAAAACGTGTACCTCAGGTAGGTCGTCACGATGAGCTCCTCGCTGCCGCTGATGTCGCGCAGCCAGTAGTACTCGCTGCGCAGGCCGATCGAGAAGTGGCGCGACAGCGAGTGGTAGTCGAGACCGCCGCCGCCGCCCGCCGTGAGGCCCGTGCGATAGCGCGCGAGCATGAGCTCGTTGAGCAGGTTGGTCGACAGGCGCGCGGCGCCGAGGCCGCCCTCGCCGAAGATCGACAGCTGCCCGAAGCGCCACGTGAGCTTGCCTTCGATCGTGCCTTGGTAGGTTTGAAGGAGCTGGTCACCGAGCGGGCGGCCGTCGTCCTGCGTGAGGTGCGTCGATCCGAGGCCGTGGGCCTGGAACGCGAGCCAGCGCGTGACGTCGTAGCCGACGCGCGCGCCGATCGCGAAGCCCGTCCCGATGGCGTCATGCGCCGGCCCAAAGAACGTCACGGCGCCGACCTCGCCCTCCGTGTACAGGCCGTGCGCGAACTTGTTCGGATCGGGGAAGACCGCGGCGTCGGGCTCCTTCGTGACCTGCGCGCGCGCGCGGCTCGCCAGCGTCGACGATGTCAGGAGAGCGACCACGGCCAGACCCAGGACGCGGTGAAGAGGGCGGGTTCTCAAGGGGTGGGATGTTACGTCTTCGGGGGGAGCATCGGTTCGAACAGCGTCGGTTTCGGTTGGAAGAGCGGGTCGCCCGTGACGTGCCACAGGCGATCGTCGTCGTCGCGCACGCGCAGCACCCACTCGCACGTCATGTGGTGGTCGGCCGTGAGCGTGACGTCGACCTCGACGAGCGCGGGCAGCACGATGTCGGCGGGCACGGTCCCCAGCCCCTGGGGCGTTGCGCTCGAGCCGTCGAGGAGCACGGTCGCGAACGGCGCCATCCAGCGGCCCATGGCGTCGAGGTAGAGCTCGGCCTTGTCGAAGTCGTCCTCGCGCAGGACGCCTTGGTAGACGCCGCCCGCCGCGAGCGTCTGCGGCAGCAGCGGGTGCAGGCTGAGCAAGGGCAGGTAGACAGGCGCGTTGTCGTTGCCCTGGCCGAGCGCCGCGGCGACGACGTTCTCGTCGTACTTCGTGTACTGGTTCGCGCCGTCGACGGTGACGTCGAACGTGCCAGGCATCGTGTCTAGGTTCTTCACGGTGAAGAGCAGCTCGAGGTGGATCTTGTCGCGCGAGACCCACGGCACGTCGATCGTGCGGTGCATGGGATCGGCGGCCTTGAGCGCGGCCGCCTCGTCGGAGAGCGACTTCTTTTCGTCGCTCGTCGGCGCGCGGAAGCGCAGCGAGACGCCGTTCGTGATGCGCGGCACCTTCTCCGTGCCCTGCAGCTCGAGCAGCGGCGTCGGCCCGTTGAAGTACAGCGGCGCGTTCAGATCGCTGCACGCGAGCGACGTCGTCGCGCCCGCGAGCGCCAGCAACATCAGCGAGACGTCGCGCATCTCAGGTCCCTCCTTTGAAGATGAAGGGGTAGCGCCCGACGATCGTCTGGCCGGGCGCCTTGGGAAACTGCCACTGCTTGACCTGGCGCAAAATGCAGCCCTCGGTCGCGGCGTCGCCCAGCGTCGTGCTCTTCACGTTCGCCTTGCTCACGGTGCCGTCGGGCTGGATGACCCAGAAGATGTCGACGCCGCCCGACAGGCCCGTCTTGTGCTGCAGCTCTTTTTCGTAGCAGTACTTCACGCCCGCGAGGTGCGCGCGCACGACCTTGTTGATCTGCTCCTTCGACAGCGAGCCGTCGGCGTCGCCCGCGCCGCCGCCCATGCCGACCGAGACCTCTTTTTCGCCGCGCTCGGCGAGCTTGGGGCCGCGGCCCTTGCCGTGCGTGCCGCGGCCACCCGTGTCCAGGTTGCCCGCGCCGTAGATGTGGCCGTAGCCCGTGCCGCCGCCGCCCGGGCCCGCGCCGCTCGTCGACAGGCCGCCGTTGCCGCGGCCCGCGACCAGCTTCGCGCCTGCCATGCCCGCGACGGCCTGCTCGACCGAGTTGTCCTCGGCGAAGAGCTTCGACAGCCCCGAGCCGGCCATCTTCTCCTTGCCGACGAGGCCTAGCAATCCGACCTTGGCGACCTTCTCGCGCAGCACGTCCTTCTCGCCCTTGGGGATCGTCGTGTCCTTCTGCGTGGCGTCCTGCTTGCCGAGCTTGCCCGCCTTCTCCTTGGCCTTCCTCATCTGGCCTTCTTCTTGTTTCTTCTTCTCGGCCTTCTCCTCGGCGTGGCGGGCCGTGACCTTCTTCTCGATCTCGAGGACGGGCTCCTCGAGCTTCGCGACGCGCTCGGCGGTGAGGGTCATCGATTTCTCGGTGGGCTGGTAGATGAACCAGAGGAACGCGGCGGCGAGGCCCATGACGATCGACGTCCCGATGAGGGTCTGGAACATCATCGGGTCTTCGACGCGCGGCTTCGGCAGGACCTCGGGCGGGTCGACCCAGCGGATCTCGACGCGCAGATCGGCGTTCTCGGCGAAGTGCAGCTTCGCGCGATCGCCCGTCGCGAGCGCGACCTCGCGCAGGTTCGGCGCGCGGCGACTCGGGCGGCCCGCGGGCGGCGTCGCGAGGACGTCGACGACGTCGCGGGTCTCGCCGCTCGTCTGGATCTCGCCGCGCATGTTGGGCGCGAGCCGCAGCGTGTAGCCGCCGCGGCTCGGCTTCACGAGCACGTAGCGCCGTCGTCCGTCGGTCACGGGCGCGACGAACGTCGCGGCGCGATGCGATCCGATCGTGACCCTGCGCCGCCGCGTGAGCAGCTGGTAGCCGACGATGCGGCCCCGCCACACGACGACCACCTGCAGGATCGCGCTGCCCATGGCCTGGATCGGCACCGTGAGACGCAGCGGGCGCCCGGAGGGGGCGGGCGGCGGCGCGGAGCGGTTGTCGGCGGGGAGGTTCATCGTCGGAATTCTTGGGAGGTTTTTCAGAGGCTCTTGTCGTCGGCGCTCTTCGCGAGCTCCTTCATGAACGAACGTTTGTCGGGCGCCGACATGTCGAGCTCGAGCTTGACGCGGTTGAGGAAGTACAAGAGCTGCGGCGTCTTGAGCTTTCCTTCGACGTCCATGGCCCCGAAGGTGTACGTCTTCGTCTTGATCGTCTTGCCGTCGGCGGTCTTGCCCGGCGTCGCCGCGTCGCCTTCGCCATCGTCCGTGGCCTTCGCGGCGCGCGGTCGGTCCGCCTTGGCCTCGCGCTCGGCCACGGGCGCCGAGGTCGGGGCGCGCGTCG
>DATAZS010000397.1:0-9374 GCA_036271915.1 Polyangia bacterium | reverse complement strand
GGTTCATCTCGCTCGGTAGTGGGTAGTTCGGGCTGAGAAGTGGGCAGGACCCGGCAGAGCCGGGTACGGATTTGGGTGTCTAGACCAACCCGAATCCGGAGGCCGAGCCATGCCCGAGACGATGCTACTGCGGCGACTGCTGCTGCCCGAACTGAAATTCAAACGGAGCTGGCGAAAGCCAGGGACGGTCACCTTGGGCGTCGAGGTCGAGAAGGAGTCGGCGTTCGAGGTCTGCCCACGCTGCGCGACGGCCTCGCACAGCGTGTACGACCATCGCATCGTGAAGGTCCGCGACGAGCCTCTGCGCGACCTGGCCGTGCGCCTCATCGTGCGGAAGCGGCGCTTCTCGTGCCGGCCGTGTCGACGGCCATTCACCGAGCCCGTACCCGGCATACGCAAAGGCTACCGCAGCACCGAGCGGTACCAGCGCGGCCTGCTGTGGGCGTGCGAGAACTTCAGCGACCTCAAGAGCGTGCGCCGCGCGTATCGCTGCTCGAGCGGTTACCTCTACAAGGCGCTGTACGCGCAGCTCGAGCTGCAACGCCGCAGGCGTCTTTATCCGTGGCCCACCGTCATCGGGCTCGACGAGCACTACTTCCGTCGAGGACGCGGCGGCTTCCGCGAGTTCGTCTCGATGGTCGTCGACTACAAGAACCGCCGTCTCATGGAGCTCGCCGAAGGCCGCACCGTCGCGCAGCTCGAAGCCCAACTCGCCTACATCCCCGGCCGCGAGAACGTCCGCTTCGTCGTGCTCGACATGTGCGACCCCTTTCGCAACTTCGCCCAGCGCTTCTTCCCGAACGCTCGCCTCGTCGCCGACAAGTTCCACGTGCTCCGCCTGCTCACGCCGCACATCAACCGCCGCCGTCGTCTCATCACCGGTGACCGTCGCTCCGCCATCATCCGACGGCTCCTGCTGCGCAGCCGCTTCAAGCTCGACCACACGAGCCGCTGGGCGCTCGACCGGTGGCTCGACGGTCAGCCCGAACTGCGTCAGCTCTACGCCGCGAAGGAAGCGATGCACAGCCTCTATCGCATCCGCGGTCGCGACCGCGCCAAGCGCGCCCTCACGGCTCTCACTGACAGCCTCGCGGTCTCGCCGCTGCCCGAGCTCCAGACCTTTCGCCGAACCCTCATGCGCTGGCGTCGCGAAATCCTCGCCTACTTCGGGACTCGCCTCACGAACGCACGCACCGAGGGCTTCAACAACAAGGCGAAGCTCGTAAAAAAGCGCGCCTACGGCTATAGGAGCTTCACCAACTACAGACTCAGACTCCTAAATGCGTGTGCCTGAACGGCTTCTCGGCACGACCCACCATCGAGTGAGTAGAACCGTAGAACCGTAGAACCGTAGAACCGTAGAACCCCAAGAAATCCTAAGTGAAATTGTGGAGATGAACGGGATCGAACCGTCGGCCTCCTGAGTGCGATTCAGGCGCTCTCCCAGCTGAGCTACATCCCCATCACGGCGTAACGCGTTAACGTCAGCCGCGGGTGCATTCTACGCAGGGCGATCGACTTTGCAACCGACGTCTTCTAAAAGATGGCGCATGCCTTCCCAGAAGCCCGCGCGCGTCAGGGCCGACCTCGCGCTCGTCGAGCAGGGGCTCGCGCCGTCGCGGGAGAAGGCGCGGGCGCTCATCCTCGCGGGCGAGGTGCTCGCGGGCGACCGGCCCATCGACAAGGCGGGTGATCTCGTCGACGCGACGGCGGAGCTGCGGCTGCGCTCGGCGCCGATGCCGTATGTGTCGCGCGGGGGGCTCAAGCTCGCGCACGCGCTCGACGTGTTCGGCGTCGACCCGCGCGGGCTCGTCGCGCTCGACGTGGGCGCGTCGACGGGAGGGTTCACGGACTGCCTGCTCCAGCGCGGCGCCGCGCGCGTTCACTGCGTCGACGTCGGCCACGGGCAGCTCGACTGGAAGATCGCGTCGGACGCGCGCGTGCGTGTCTACGATCGCACGAACATCCGCGTCGCGGACCCGGGCATCGTCGGGGAGCGCGCGGAGCTCGTCGTCATCGACGTGTCGTTCATCTCGCTGCGGCTCGTGCTGCCGGCGCTGCCGCCGTTCGCGCGGGCGGGGGCTCCCGTCGTCGCGCTCGTGAAGCCGCAGTTCGAGGTCGGGCGCGCCAACATCGGCAAGGGCGGCATCGTGCGCGACGACATCGCGCGCGCGCAGTCGCTCGTCGACGTGCGCGCGACGGCCGTCGCGCTCGGCTACGCGGCGCTCGGCGACACGACGTCGCCCATCACGGGGGGCAAGGGCAACATCGAGTACCTCCTGCACTTGCGCGCTCCCAATTGAGCGAAGCACCCGCTATCCTGCCGCGCATGCGCGTCCTCGTCACCGGCGCGGCCGGCTTCATCGGCTCGCACCTCTCGGAGCGCCTCGTCGCGCGCGGCGACGAGGTCGTGGGCCTCGACAACTTCGACGCGTTCTACGCGCGCGCCGTCAAAGAACGGAACCTCTTGGCGCTCTTGGCCTCGCCGCGCTTCTCGCTCGTCGAGGGCGATGTGCGCTCGTCCGAGGATCTGGCTCGCGCGTTCGCTCGGCGGCCCGACGCGGTCGTACACCTGGCGGCGCTCGCGGGCGTGCGCCCGTCGCTCGCGGATCCGGCGCGCTATGCCGACGTCAACGTGCTCGGCACGGTTCGCGTCACGGAGGCGGCGCGCGCGTACGGCGTGCGTCGCTTCGTGTTCGCGTCGTCGTCGTCGGTGTACGGGCTCGACAGCGAGCCGCCATTCAAGGAATCGGATCCGTGCCTCAAGCCGCTGTCGCCGTACGCGTCGACGAAGCGCGCGGGTGAGCTCGGACTCTTCGCGGCGCATCATCTCTACGATCTCGACGTGACGTGCCTGCGCTTCTTCACGGTGTACGGCCCGCGTCAGCGGCCCGATCTGGCGATTCACAAGTTCGCGCGGCTCATCCTCGCGGGCAAACCGATCGAGCTCTATGGCGACGGCAGCACGTCACGCGACTACACATGGATCGACGACATCATCGACGGCGTCGTCGCGTCACTGGACGAGACTGGCGAGCAGGGCAGGGGCGCGCCCGCGTTTCGCATCTACAACCTCGGTGGCTCACGCGCGACGACACTCGTCGGGCTCGTCGAGCTGCTGTCGAACGCGCTCGGCAAGAAGGCCGTCATCGAGTGGAAGCCCGAGCAACCGGGCGACATGAAGCGCACGCTTGCCGACGTGTCGTTCGTCGGCCGCGCGCTCGGTTACGCGCCGCGCGTCCCCATCGAAGAGGGCATCGCCCGCTTCGCGGCGTGGGTGAAGGCGACCCGGTGACAGGGCAGGGCCTACTGGCCGTCACTCGTGCGTGAGGAACGGCAGCGCGAGAGGCGCGCGTGCACGGCGTCGCGCAGGTCCGCCGGCAAGCTCAGAGACGCCGCGTTGTCGAGGAGCGGCAGGGCGCGCGCGCAGTCGTTCTGGTCGGCGCGCGTGACCGCCTCCTCGGCCATCGCCTCGGCGGCGTGGGGCGACGCCGGGAAGCGCGCGCGGAACGCCGCGAAGCAATCCGCGGCGTTTCGGTCGAACGAGGCGACCGCGACTCGGCACCTCAGGCGCGCCGCCGGTTCGGCGACGGCGTCGCCGCGAACCTCGTCGAGGTACCTTCGGGCCGCCGCGCGGTCGCCGGATTCGAGCGCAAGGTTGGCGAGGTCCAGCCGTGCGGCGTCCATGAGCGTGTCGTCGCCGCCCACGCTCAGCACGGAGCGCAGCGCCGCACGTGCGCCGTCCCGATCGCCCGCGGCGAGCGCTCGATCGGCGTCGCGGTAAAGATCGCGAGGCGTTGGCGCGGCCGCCGGCCGCGACGCGGGGGTTGTACTTGGCGTCGGTCTTTGCCGAGATGCGCGCAGGCGGGTGACGTCCGCCGCGTCGTCGGCCGCGAGGCTGTAGGCGATCGTGGTTCGCGTCGCGGGGACGACGATCGTGGCGCGCGCGCGGCCCGGCGCCGTGAGCGCGAGCCGGGTCCCCGCGGCGAGCCGGAGCGAAGCGGGCGTCACGGCGAGCCGTCGCGCGTCTTGCCAGATCTCGGCGCCCGCCGGCTCGCCGACGATGGCCACGGTGACGGCGCCCGCCGACGGCGACGAGGCCGCGGCATGCGCGTCGAGGGCCGCGGCGGACTCGTCGTCGAGCGGCTCGAGCGTCGTCGATGCCGACGCTCGCCAGCGAAACCCTCCGTCGATCTCGGTCGTGCCGCCGGGGGCGCTCACGCGGACGCGCCCGTGCCGCACGGCGACCTCCGACGCGTCGACGGAGAACAACGTACCGATGACCGCGACGGCGAACGTGGGCGTCGAGATCCGCAAATGGATCCCGCGATTGGGCGTGACCTCGACGAGCCACCGGCCGCGATCGACGCGGAGCTCAGGCTCGCGCGCCGTGCCCGTGACGGAGACGCGCGCAGGGCCGACGGCGCCCACGGTGATCCCGTCATTCACGCTCGCGCGCACGAGCCAGCCGTCGGGCACGTCGAGGGACGCGCCATCCGCGATCCCTTGCACGAAGCTCGCGATGCCTCCTGTAGTCGGCGCGACGACATAGGGCCGCAGCGCGAGCGCCGTCGCGGGCGCTACGGCGTCCGGGATCGGCGATGGGCGAACGATGATGACGATCGTCGCGAGCGCGACCGCGAGCGTCGACGCGCCTGTGAGCGCGGAGATTGGTCGCCGCGATACCGCCGTGCGGAGCGCCTTGCGGAGTCGCGCCTCCGCGCGCGAGCGTCCGAGATCGCTGTGGCGGTCGTCGACGCGCGCGAGGACGCCGCACAAGCGATCGAGCTCTTGCTCGCGTCGATCAGACATGAGCGACCTCAGCCTTCGCGAGCAGGTCGACGAGCTCCCGCCGCGCCGCGAGGACCCGCTGTTTGACGGTCGCGGCGCTGGCGCCCACGACGTCGGCGGCCTCGGTGAGGCTCATCCCCTCGACGGCGACGACGAGGAAAGCGACGCGCTTCTTGGGGCTCAGCTGCCCTAGCGCGAAGAACAGCGCGCGCAGATCCTCACGCGCCTGCGCGCGCGCCGTCTCGTTGATCTCGACGGCGAGCAGCGGATCGAGCGCCTCGTCCGGGAGCGGCTCCGTGAGGCGCCGGCGCGCCGACCGGAGGTGATCGAGGGCGGTCGTCACGGTGATGCGATGGAGGAAGGTCGGTAGCGCGCAGGCCCCGCGGTAGTCGCGCAGCGACTGATAGAGACGTAGGAAGGTCTGCTGGATCAGATCGTCGCGCTCGGCGACGGGACCGACGATTCGCGTGATGCGCGCACGCACCTGATCGGCGTGCCGGCGAAACAGCTCGGCGAACGCGTCGTGGTCGCCCGTTCGTGCCGCGGCGACGAGGGTCTCATCGTCGGATGCCGCGGGCAGCTTGGGCGCAGGCACGGCCGTCATCGAGCGGACCCGAAGGCGATGCCCATGGAAAGGTACGCCGTCACGTACGGCGTGGCGTAAGTGCTCATCCCTGCGGCGAGGGTTCGCCGTTCGGTGTAGACGTCGAGACCAGCACCCGCAACCCAGCTCCACCCGTGACCGAGGCGCTCGAACCATCGCAGAGCGGCTGTCCCGCCGCCGCGGAGCCCGTTGCTGGTGCCTTGCGCCGGGAGCGCGAGGCGCTCGTACGCGAGGACGGGACCCGCGATGACCTCGAGACGGGCCCAGGACCACCCGCCAAAGAGCGCGACGGGCACGGCATCGTCCGTTACGATCCATGGCGCGTTGTCGTTCGTACGTCGCGCGTGCGTCCAGCGGCCGTCGACGCCGAAGACGAGGCGACCCCGCCTGCGCGCGAAGCTGACCGCTGCCCCGTAAGCGACGCTGCTGTCGTCTGCCGTCAGCGTGGGGGCCAGGGCGAGCACGTCCGACGTCGCGTTGACGTCGGCGGCGGTGTCGGCGATCGCGTGCGCGCGCGGAAGCTCATCGTCGAGCGCCGACACGGGCGGCGGCGGCGTCGCGAGGTCGACGGCACGCACGACGACGACGCGCGTCGCCGCCTCGGCCGACCAGTCGCTGATGGCAACGTCCGCCGTCCGCCCGTCGACGCGTAGCTCGGCCGAGCGCGACGTCAGGCGCACCTCGACGAGCGCGGCCTTCGTCGCGCTAAGGCGACTCGTGAGCGCGCTCCGGATCTCCTCACGGATCTCGGTCGGCACCGCCGCAGTAGGTTCCGCGGTCACGACGATCTCGGCCGCGGCCGCCGCGGGCGGGCCGGCCGCGAGAGCCAGACTGACTGCCAAGGCGCGCGTCACAACTCCCTTAGACGCTCCGGGCGCGCCTCCGGGAAAAAGTGTCCGACGGCGTGACGGACTTTTCCCCGAGGTGCCTGACTTCACGCCCGACGCGGACCCCAGCACGATAAGCGGTGCTTTAGTCGCCGCCAGGCAAGCGGCGCTTTAGTCGCCGCCAGGATTGTAAACGCCGGGGATGCGCGGGCCGCGGTCACGGTCTCGGTCGCGGTTGTGCCGGTTCGGACGGTCGGGCGGACCGCGCCGCTTCCTGCGCCCACCGCGATCGTTTCCGCCGCGATCGTTTCCGTTGCCACCACGATCATTGCCGCCGCCGTTGGCGCTATAGCCCTGATGACGGCCGCGCTGACCCTGTTGCTGGTGGCGGGCGGGACCGTTGTTGTTGTGCTGTTGGCCGCGGTTGTGGCCTTGCGGCGAGACGGCGGGCTGCGGGCGAACCTGCAGCACGGGCAGCGATATGGCCGGCACGGCGCGCCAGTCGGCGTACGGACGAATGTTGGCGTCACGCACTGCGGCCCACGCGGGGAGGTAGTGATCGCCATCGATGACGGACGCGCCATCCACCGCCTCGGGACGCGCGACGTCGGACTCGGTCGGCGCTGTCAGGACCTCGACGCCGTTGACGGGCGGCGCGATCTCGCCAGCCGACGCCGCCATGATCTCGGCGAGCCATTCGTCGGCGTCGTCGTGCAGCGCCTCGCCCGCCAAGAGCTGTTGGGGCTGCGTGGGCTCGACCTCGTCCGAAGACGCCCACACGCTCACGTCGAGCTCGCGTTCGCTCTCGAGCGGCACGGGGATCTCGTACGCCGGCAGCGGCGGCAGCACCTCGACCGGAATCTTCGTCTCGAAGACAGGGGCGCGCGCCACCATGGGCGCCGGTGGCTGCTGCCTTTGCGTCGGCGCGGGCATGTCGACGCCGGGGCGTCCACGTCGACGTCGCCGCGGGCGCGCGTGGAAGTCCGTCGCCGCCAGCAGGCCCGTGCGCTGATCGTCGGCCTGCAGATCGAACACTTCACTGTCGAGGCCCGCGCACGAATCGCAGAGGCCGCACTTGTCGCCCTCGGGCTCGCCGAAGTACGCGCGCATCATCTGCACGCGGCAGCGCTGCGTGTTCATGTAGCCGAGCAACGACGCGAGCCGCCGCCGATCGGAGATGCGCCGCGCCTCGAACACCGAGGCGGCCTTGTCGATCTGCTCGCGCGTCGGCTTGGGCTCGACGCCCTCCCAGCGCGCGGCCTTGACCTCCTTCGCGACGCCCATCGCCTCGAGCACCGACAGGATGACGCGCACGCGGCGCTCGGGCAGCGCGAGCGACATCGCGAGATCGCGCACGGACACTTCCTTGCCCTCGTCGCTCCACGCGTAGAGGCCCTCGGCCACCATGCGCGCCTGCGCCTTCGTCGGGTGCGCCTCTTTGAGGAAGTGCTCTTGAATCGCGAGATCGTCGGGCTGGTTCAGCAGCACGCAGCGCGCGGGCTTGCCGTCGCGGCCCGCGCGACCGGCCTCCTGCACGTACGCCTCGGGGGACCCGGGCATCTGGTAGTGGATGATGTAGCGGATGTCCGGCTTGTCGATGCCGAGACCGAACGCGTTGGTCGCGATCATGACGACCTTGCGGCCGTTCTGCATGAACGACGCCTGCGACGCCTCACGCTCGGCCGTCGTCATCTTGCCGTTGTAGCGCTCGACGGGGATCTTGCCGTGGCGGAGCGCGATGTAGAGATCGTCGACGGCGCGCACTGTCGAGCAATAGACGATGCCCGGGCGACGCAGCCGTTTGATGAGCGCGCCGAGCTGGCGCAGCTTGTCGCCTTCGCCCGCGACCTTGCGCACGTCGAACGCGAGGTTGGGGCGGTGGAACGAGACCCGGCAGACCTTCGGGTCCTTCATGCCGAGCTGCAGGAGGACGTCGTCGGAGATCGCGGGCGTCGCTGTCGCCGTGAGGCCGAGGATGGGGGGCCGGCCCAGCACCTCGACGGCGCGGCGCAGGCCGAGGTACGCGGGGCGGAAGTCGTGGCCCCACTGCGACACGCAGTGCGCCTCGTCGACGCAGAAGAGCGAGAACTTCACGCCCTCGAGCGCCTCTTGCACGCTGGGCGCGCACACGGACTCCGGCGTGATCATGACCAGCTTGATCGTGCCCTCGCGCACGGCCGCGAGATCGGCTGCGCGCTCCTTCGCCGTGCGCGTCGAGTCGATGCGTACGATGGCGACGCCCGCGGCCTTGAGCTTCGAGTACTGATCCTCGATGAGCGCGAGCAGCGGCGACACGACGATCGTCGGCCCTTCGAGCACGAGCGCCGGCAGCTGATACGTCAGCGACTTGCCGCTGCCCGTCGGCATGACGGCGAGCGTGTCGCGCCCCGCGAGCACCGACTCGATGATCTCGGCCTGACCGGGACGCAGATCACGAAGGTGGAAGACCTCGCGCATCTTCTCGAGCGCGCGCTCGAGCGCGGGCGAGGGCGGAGGCGGTGGCGCCTCGGGCGTGATCACGGGGGCGGCGGCCGACACCGAAGGCGGCGCCGCGTCCAGCGGCCCCGAGCCGTCGGTGTGCACGACGATCGTCGGCACGCCGTCTTCGCCGGTCACGCGCAAGCGCCTTCGCGGAGGGGACGCGGAGGCGATCGGCGACTTGGTCGCCGATGACTCCTCCAATGAAGAGGCAGAATCGCTATCGGGTCCGTCGGCTGCGGTCATCGCCGCGCCGGCCCGGAAATCGTCTTCGGAACTCAGGCTGAACTCCTGTCATATACGCGAACAGGGCAGAAACGCCGTGTGCGCCAACCCGCCAACCCTCATGAACCCTGTCACCACAAAAACCCATTTAACGTCGATCGTACTGGGGGGTCGTTAGAAACAACCTCGACCCGTCAGTCCAGAGCGCCGGTGCGGAACCAATCCGCGAAGCACGAGCGTCGAGGACGAACTTAGCACGCGATCCGAAACAAGCCAACGTTAGTTTGTGACGCCCTGTGAAAACGCCGTGTCGTGGCGCGCTTCTAGGTGACGTCTGCGTGGCACGCCAGTTGCGACGTGGGGCGGCATGAGCGCGCTCGCGGACCTGCCTTCGGACGCTCGCCCACGTGAACGTTTGGCCACGATCGGCGCCGAGCATTTGTCGGACG
>DATAZS010000396.1:0-4298 GCA_036271915.1 Polyangia bacterium | reverse complement strand
CAGAGCGAGCGCGCGCCTGCCATGTTCCGTCCCTGCGTCGAGGTGCGACTGCGGTAGCCCGTCATAGTCACTCTTTAATAGCAGAAAAGGGGGGGCCTATCATTTAGCCGGTCAGGTGATACCCTGCCTGGCCGTGGCGCTCACATTTTGTGCCAGCACCGCCTTCCGCAAGGACGTGGAGGGTCGCGTCGCGGCCTACTTCGACGCCAGCGGGCTCGACAGGCGTGGCTGTGGTCGAATGATCCTCAAGACAGCCACGATCTTCCTGTGGCTCGCGACGTCGTACCTGGCGCTCGTGTTCCTCTCGAGATCGTGGTGGGAGACGTTGCTGCTCGCGGCGTCGGTCGCGCTCGCGATGGCGGGCGTCGGCTTCTGCGTCATGCACGACGGCAACCACGGCGCCTATTCGTCGCGCGACTGGATCAACAAGGCCGCGGCGCTGTCGCTCAACCTCATGGGCGGGTGCGCGTACTTCTGGCACTTCAAGCACAACATCGCGCACCACAGCTTCCCGAACGTCACGGGCTCGGACGACGACTTCAACGTCGGCGCCGCGGGGCGCCTGTCGCCGCTCGACAAGCACCACCCGCTGCACCGCTTCCAGCACATCTACATCTGGGGCCTGTACGCGCTGCTCGCCATCGAGTGGCAGACGACGGGCGACTTCCGCACGATGATGAAGCCGGGCGTCGCCGACACGACGTACGCGCGGCCGCGTGGCTGGGAGCAGGTCTACTTCTGGGTGGGCAAGGCGATCTTCTACGTGTGCGCCTTCGTGATCCCGCTGCAACGTCACGGCGTCGCTGCCGTCGTCGGCACGTACCTCTTCACGGGCGTCATCCTCGGGCTCACGCTCGCGACGGTGTTCCAGCTCGCGCACTGCGTGCAGGAGGCCGAGTTCCCGGCCCCGACGCCCGGCACGCGCAAGCTGGACAATGACTACTTCACGCACCAGGTCGAGACGACGGTCGACTTCGCGCGCGGCAACCGCTTCCTGACCTGGTACCTGGGCGGCCTCAACTACCAGATCGAGCACCACCTGTTCCCGAAGATCTGCCACCTGCACTACCCGGCGATCTCGCCGCTCGTCGAGGAGGCGTGCCGCGCGCACGGCGTGCGCCACTCCTCGCACCCGCGCATGCGGGACGCGCTGCGCTCGCACGTCCGCTTCCTGAAGCAGCTCGGCAGCGGCGCCGCGACCGGCCAGGCCGACGTCGAACAAGCGGCGTAGCGACGCCCGCGCGATCCCGGGCAACCCACGCGCTCGACCGCCGAACACCGGCATGTACAATGTACATGCAGATGAAGCGGTACAGTGTGAGTGAGGCGAGAATACGGATGGCCGAGGTCCTTGACCGCGCCGAACGAGGAGAGCCAGTCACCATCGAGCGCCGCGGTCGACGATTCAAGGTCGTGGCGGCGAAGGCGCCGCGCCAAAAACGGCCGCCCGTGACGATCAAGATCCTCGATCCCGCAGTGGAAGCGGGAGACTGGACCTGGAAGTGGGGGCCGGAGGGTTTCACGTTCGTCCCGGGCAAGACCGGCAAGGGCCGATGATCCTGCTCGACACGCACGCGCTCGTTTGGCTGCTTTCCGGACATCGACGGGCGCGCCGACTGCCCGCACGTGCTCGCCTCTTCGTTTCGCCCGTGAGCTTGCTCGAGATACGAACGCTCGAGGAGATCGGGCGTTTCGACGTCAGCCGCTCCGGCCCCCTCGAGGACGACACACGCTTCACGATCGACGATCCGTCGTCCATGGCGCTCTTCGAGGCAGCGGTCGATCTACCGTGGACGCGCGATCCGTTCGACCGGCTCATCGTTGGGCACGCGCTCATGCGCGGTTGGAAGCTCGCGACGGCCGACAGCCGCATCCACGAGCATCTGCCCGCGAACGCCATCGTCGAGATCTAGCTACACGCCGAGCGCGTCGCCCTCGAACACCTCTTCGGTGTCCGGGTACGCGATCGTGCGGGCGCCCACGGCCGTCAGCGTCCAGTCGACGATCTGAAGCCGAAAGCCGAGCGCTTGCTCGGCCTGCTGCACGGTCAGCATCTGCCATGACAGGCGCGTGCGGCTGTCGCTCGCGAGCGCGCCCGCGCACGGGGTCGTGAGGCGAACCCCCCGACCCAGCTTCTCGACCAACCCTCCCGACGGAAGGCGGATGATTTTCATGTCCATGATCGCGCTCCCCCACGACCATGGAAACACGCGCGCGCGAGACCGCAAGAAAACGGCCTGTTCGGCGCTTATCTGTCGACCCGCGCGCCGCCGCCCTTCATGGCCTTCTCGACCTCGCCGAGCGTCGCCATCGACGTGTCGCCGGGCGTCGTCATGGCGAGCGCGCCGTGGGCGGCGCCGCACTCGACGGCCCACTGCGGGCCCTTGCCCGACAGGAAGCCGTACACGAGCCCCGACGCGAACGAGTCGCCGCCGCCCACGCGATCGAAGATCTCGAGGTCGGGGCGCTTCTGCGACTGATACAGCTGACCGTCGGCGTAGCAGATCGCGCTCCAGTCGTTGACGGTCGCCGTCTTGGCGTGGCGGAGCGTCGTCGCGACGACGGCGAAGTTCGGGAACGTCGCGCGCGCCTTCTCGATCATCTTCTGGTACGCGCTGACGTCGATCGCCGAGAAGCTCTTGTCGGCGCCCTCGACCTCGAAGCCGAGCGAGGCCGTGAAGTCCTCCTCGTTGCCGAGCATGACATCGACGTACTGCGCGAGGTTGCGGTTGACCTCGCGCGCGCGCTTCTCGCCGCCGATGCCCTTCCACAGCGACTCGCGGTAGTTGAGGTCGTACGAGATGATCGTGCCGTGTTTTTTGGCGGCCTTCATGGCCTCCTCGGCGACGGCCGCCGTCGTCTCGGACAGCGCCGCGAAGATGCCGCCCGTGTGAAGCCAGCGCACGCCGTCCTTGCCGAACAGCTTCTCCCAGTCGACGTCGCCCGGCTTGAGCTGGCTGGCGGCCGTGTTGCCACGATCGCTGCAGCCGACGGCGCCGCGGATGCCGAAGCCGCGCTCCGTGAAGTTGAGGCCGTTGCGCACGCTGCGCCCGATGCCGTCGTACTTCACCCACTTGACGTATGACTGGTCGACGCCGCCTTGGTAGATGAAGTCCTGAATGAGCCGGCCGATGGGGTTGTCGGCGAACGCCGTCACGACGGCCGTGTCGAGGCCGAAGCAGCGCTTGAGGCCACGCGCGACGTTGTACTCGCCGCCGCCCTCCCAGGCCTGGAAGCTGCGCGCGGTCGTCACGCGCCCGTCGCCCGGATCGAGGCGCAGCATGACCTCGCCGAGCGAGACCAGATCGAAGCGGCAGTTGGCTTTGGGCTTCACGTTCAGGGGCATGTCGGTACCTCTATGTGGATGTCACGGGTTCGGGGGATGCGAATCACCAGCTGTGCACGGTGCCGTCGAGCTTGCGGGCGACGGGGAGATAGGCGCGCTCGTAGGGGTAGTGCGCCGCGAGCGTCTCGTCGATGTCGACGCCGAGCCCGGGCTTGTCGCCCGGGTACAGCGCGCCGTTGTTGAACGAGTACGCGTGCGGGAACACGCGATCGGTCTCCTCGCTGTGGCGCATGTACTCCTGGATGCCGAAGTTGTGGATCGCGAGATCGAAGTGGAGCGACGCCGCGAGGCACACGGGGGAGAGGTCGGTCGCGCCGTGCGCGCCCGTCTTGACGTTGTAGAGCTCGGCGACGTGCGCGATCTTGCGCAGGTGTGACAGGCCGCCCGCGTGCACGACGGACGCGCGCAGGTAGTCGATGAGCTGGCCGCGCAGCAGCGCCTCGGCGTCGTAGATCGAGCTGAAGACCTCGCCGATCGCGATGGGCGTCGTCGTGTGCTGGCGCACGAGGCGCAGGTTGTCCTGCAGCTCGGCCGGCGTCGGATCCTCCATCCAGAACAGATGATGGGGCTCGAGCTCCTTGCCGAGGCGCGCCGCCTCGATGGGCGTGAGGCGGTGGTGCACGTCGTGCAGCAGGTGGACGTCGGGGCCGACCTCCTTGCGCACGGCCGCGAAGAGCCGCGGCGCGAAGTCGAGGTACTTCTCCGTCGACCAGGCGACCTCGGGCACCTTGCCGCGCTCGGCGGGCTCGTAGCTCATCGTGCCGCGCCCGATGCCGTAGACGCCCTTCAAGCCGGGGATGCCCGACTGCACGCGCACGGCCTTGTAGCCGAGGTCGACGTAGTGCTGCACGGCTTTGACGGTGTCGTCGATGTCCTGCCCGTTCGCGTGGCCGTACACCATGACGTCGTCGCGCGAGCGCCCGCCCAGCAGCTGGTACACGGGCACGCCGAG
>DATAZS010000395.1:0-14770 GCA_036271915.1 Polyangia bacterium | reverse complement strand
CAAAAGGGCGACGAGTGGAAGTTCCTCAGCGGCATGTGAACGTGAACGTCGCCGCGTAGGCCCGTGCGCGCGCCGCCGGGGCCGCGCACCCGCGCGCGCGGGATGGTGGTAGTGTCTTCCCGCGTGGAAGCCTCGCCTCCCGAACCGCCGGATCCCCCCGATCCCCGTCTGGGCAGCGTCCTGCAGGGACGCTATCGCCTGAACGCCAAGCTCGCGTCGGGCGCGATGGGCGTCGTGTACCGCGGCGAGCGCCTGCAGCTGGGGCGCGCCGTCGCCGTGAAGTTCCTGCACCCGTGGATCGCGACGCAGAAGGCCTTCATCAGCCGCTTCGAGAACGAGGCGCGCGCCATGAGCCGGCTGCAGCACCCAAACTGCGTGTCGGTCATCGACTTCGGCGTCGACGGCACGCCTTACCTCGTCATGGAGTTCGTGACGGGCCAGACGGTGCGGCAGGCGCTCGAGGGCGGACGCTTGCCGCCCACGCGCGCGCTGCACGTCGTGCGGCAGCTGCTCGCGGGCCTCGGGCACGCGCACGCGCAGGGCATCGTTCACCGCGACCTCAAGCCCGAGAACCTCATCCTCAGCGACGAGGCGGGGCTGGGCGATCACCTGCGCATCCTCGACTTCGGGCTCGCGAAGCTGCGCGACGGACCCGCGATGACGGCGGGCCTCGCCGTCGGGACGCCGAGCTACATGTCGCCCGAGCAGACGGGCGCCGACGGGGCGATCGACGCGCGCACGGATTTTTACGCCGTGGGCGTGCTGCTCTTCGAGCTGCTCGCGGGCCGCAAGCCGTTCGTGTCCGAGAACGTGGGCGAGCTCTTGCTCATGCAGCGCGAGAAGATGCCGCCGCTGCTGCGCGAGGCGGCGCCCGACGCGGGGCTGTCGGCCGAGCTCGAGGCGGTTGTCTCGAAGGCGCTGTCGAAGTTCGCCGACGATCGCTACCAGTCGGCGCGTGACTTCGTGGCCGCGCTCGACGCGACGCCCGAGGGGCGTGGCATCGCGCGCACGCCTCCGGCCCCCGCGGCGAAGAAGACCTTGGCGGGGCCCGTCGCGGCGTCGCGCGCCGTCGCGCGGCCCGTGCCGACGGCGGACGCCACGATCGTGGACTCACCGTCGCGGATTCAGCGACTCGTAGGGGGAGACGCCGCGGCGCCCGAGGCCGCGGCAGCGCCGGTGGCGCCCGCCAACAAAAACCGCCGGCTCGTGTGGGTCGGCGTCGGGCTCGGCGGCGTCGCCGTCGCCGCGCTGCTCGTGGGGCGCGCCGTGCGCAACGACCACGGTGTGCACGTCGCGCCCGCGACGCGTGAGGTCGCCGTCGCGAACACGTCGCACGCGAAGAAGGACACGCAACCGGTGCCCGCGGTGGCACCTCCGTCGTCCGCCGACATCGAGGCGCGGCTCGCCGACGCGCGCAAGCTGCTCGCGGGTGGCGACTGGGACAAAGCGCGCGCCGCGCTCGAGAGCCTGCGCGCCGACGCGCCCGACGACGCCGACGCTGCGTACCTGCTGGCGACGATCGATCTCGAGCATCATCGCTACGTCGAGGGTCTGTCGGCCGCGCAGGCGGCCGTGCGCAAGAACGCCACGCTCAAGTCGGATCCCGATCTCGTGCGCGACGAGATCCAGGCGCTCGCGAGCGACCAGGCCTACGAACGCGCCGAGGCGCAGCTGCGGGGCGCGGGCGCGGCGGCGACGCCGTTCCTGAAGGAAGCGGCGCGCCGCGATCCGAACCCGCGGGTCCGCGATCGCGCCGCCGCGATGCTGGGCGGCGAGAAGCGCTCGGCGTGGGGCCGATCGTCTCACGCGTCCAGCTCGGTCTTCCACCGCTGACGTTCGCGCCTCGAGCGCGCCGGCCCGACGCCTCACGTCGGAGGAGGCGGAGCGCACGACGTGCCGCCGCTGCCGTCCGGCTGGCACGTGTTCGTGGACGAGCAGCTCGTGTTGTCGGCGCAGTCCGTGAGGCACGCGGCCGCGCTGCACTTGTAGGCGCCGCAATTCGTGACGGTCCCGTCGAGGCAGTGCCCCGCGCCGTCGCAGAAGCGCGTCGACGTCAGCAGGTTGTCACCGGCCGTGCTGCACGTCGCGTTCACGCAGATCGTCGAGCCGTCTCGGAAGGCGCAGCCGCCGCTGTCGTTGCACGTTCCGGTGTAACCGCACCCCATCATGCCGTCGCTCTTGCACGTCAGTGACGGGTCCATCGTGCCGGCCGGGACCTGCGTGCAGTCGCCGAGCGTACCCGGCAGCGCGCAGCTCTGGCACTGCCCGCACGTCTTCTTCGTGGTGCAGCACACGCCCTCGACGCAGAACGTGCCCGCGCCGCACTCGTCATCGCTGCCGCACGTCGTGCCCTTGACCTTCTGGGGGACACAGGCGCCGGCGCTGCAGTAGGCGCCCGGAACACACGCAGTGTCGTCGGCGCAGGTGGTCGCGCAGGCGTTGTTGGCGCCGCACATGAAGTTGCCGGGGCAGGGCTGCGTCGCCGCCGCGCAGGTTCCCGTCGCGCACGTCCCCGCCTGCGTGATCGACGCCGAGCCCGCGGGGCAAAGCGCCGTCGAGCACATCGTCGAGGGCGCGTAGGTCTGGCAGGCGCCCGCGCCGTCGCACAGACCGTTCGTCGCGCACGCGCCCGCGCCCAGGTCCTTGCAGATCGCGCGCGGGTCGGCGCTGCCCGGACCCTCGGGCGAGCAGGTCCCGACCGCGTTGGTGACGACGCACGACATGCACGCGCCCGTGCACGCGCTGTTGCAGCAGACGCCGTCGACGCAGTTGCCGAAGGCGCACTGGTTCGGCAGCGCGGGGTTGCACGTCGCGCCGTTCATCTTCTTCGCGACGCACGTGCCGCCCGCGCCGCTGCAGTACGTGCCGCCCGCGCAGTCCGTGTCCGTGTTGCACGTGTTGGCGCACGCGCCCGACGTGCAGAGGAACGGCGCGCAGCCCTGCGCGCTCGCGCTGCACGCGCCGCCCGCGCACTTGCCCGCGAGCTGGAGCGTCGCCGTGCTCGTGCACGTCGCCGACGAGCAGGTCGTCCCGTCGGCGTATTTCTGGCACAGACCCGCGCCGTCGCACTTGCCGTTCGTGCCGCAGGTCGTGGCGCCTTGGTCGGAGCAGCTGCCGTTCGGATCCGTGGTGCCCGCGGCGATCGGCGCGCAGACACCCGTGCCGGAGAGGTTGCAAGCCTGGCACGATCCGCAGCTGCTCTTGTTGCAGCAGACGCCGTCGACGCAGAAGCCCGACGTGCATTGGTCGCCGCCGCCGCAGGTCTGGCCGTTGGCCTTCGTGGCGACGCACGTGCCACCGACCCCCGTGCAGTACGATCCGTTCTGACAATCGGAGTCGTTGCCGCACATCGTCTGGCAGGCGTTGACGCCGTTGCAGTAGTACGGCGCGCAGGCCGTAGTGGGCTTCGAGCACACGCCACCGACGCATGTGCCCGCCATCGTGATCGACGTCGCGCCCGCGGCGCACGACGCCTGCGAGCAGCTCGTGCCGGTGGAGTACGGCTGGCACCCGCCATTGCCGTCGCACTTGCCGTTCGTGCCGCAGCTCGCGGCGCCCTGGTCGCTGCAGAACGAGGCGGGCGCGGCCGTGCCGGCGGCGACGGGCGCGCAGACGCCCGTGCCCGAGAGGTTGCACGCCTGGCAGGGCAGGCAGCTCGAGCTGCCGCAGCAGACGCCGTCGACGCAGTTGCCGCTGATGCACTGGTTGAGGCTCGTGCAGGCGAGGCCGTTCTTCTTGAGCGCGCAGCTCATGGCGCCCGCCGCGCCCTGGCACGTGAACGGCGGCACGCAGTCGCCGTCGCCCGCGCAGGTCGTCTTGCACGCGGCCACGCCGCAGACGTAGGGCGAGCAGCTGGCCGTCGTCGGCGTCGCGCACGCGCCGGCGCCCGTGCAGTGAGAGATGGGCGTGGACGTCGAGCCCGCGCACATCATCGCACCGCAGCTCACGCCCGAGCTCGCGAGCTCGCAGGCGCCCATGCCGTTGCAGTTGCCCGTGTTGCCGCAGGGCGGACTCGCCGTGCACAGCGCGTGCGGCTCGACGTCGCCTGGGTTGACGTTGGCGCAGGCGCCGGCCTTGCCGACGATGTTGCAGGCCATGCACGTGCCGCACATCGAGGCCGTGCAGCACACGCCGTCGACGCAGAAGTTGCCCGTGAGGCAGTCCGTCGTCTGCGCGCACGTCTGGCCGAGGCGCTTCTTGTTCCCGCACAGGTTGGTCTTGAGATCGCAGATCGCGGGCGCGAGGCAGTCCGTGTCCGCCGTGCACGCGGCGTTGCAGGCCGACGTGCCGTTGCACAGGAACGGCGCGCACGGGATCGTCGCGGGCGCCTGGCAGTTGCCGACGCCGTCGCACGTGCGCGCCTGCGTGAGCGTCGATTGGCCCGCGCCGCACGTGGGCGCCACGCACTGCGTGCCGGCCGCGTAGAGGCGGCACGCGCCCTTGCCATCACACGCGCCGTCCGTGTCGCACGACGCGGGGCCCGCGTTCTGGCAGGTGCCCTGCGGATCGGCGGCGCCGTTCGGCACGTCGCTGCACACGCCCATCGTCGCCGCGAGCGCGCACGACTGGCAGGTGCCGTTGCACGCCGAGTTGCAGCAGACGCCCTGCGCGCAGAACTTCGACAGGCACTCCGTGCCGTCGGCGCAGGTCTTGCCCGCGCTCTTGAGCCCGCACGAGCCCGCGATGCAGACGGCGGGCGTCGCGCAGTCGGCGTCCGCCGCGCACGAGCCCTTGCAGACGCTCGCGCCGCAGCGGTACGGGAAGCACGAGCTCGACGATGGCGTCACGCACGCGCCGACGCCGTCGCAGGTCGACGCGGGCGTGAACGTCGTCGTCGAGGTCGGACACGTCGAGTCCTGGCAGGCCGTGCCCTTCGGATACTTCTGGCACGCGCCCGCTTGGCACTTGCCATTCGCGCCGCAGCCCGCGGCGCTCGTGTCCTTGCACACGCCCGCAGGATCGCTCGCCCCCGTCACGACGTTCGTGCACGTGCCGAGCGTGCCGCTCATCGCGCACGACTGGCAGGCGCCCGCGCAGGCCTTGTCGCAGCAGACGCCCTGCGCGCAGAACGTCGACGTGCACTCGGCGTTCGCGGAGCAGGACGCGCCCGGTCCCTTCGTGCCGCACGAGTTCGTGAGGCAGGTGTTGGGCGCGAGGCAGTCGGTGTTGAGCGTGCAGGCGTTGAAGCACGCCGTGCCATTGCAGACGTACGGGCTGCACGGCAGCGAATCCGGCGCGACGCACTGGCCCGTCGAGCTGCACATCGACGGTGGCACGTAGACGTTGGATGTGCACGACTCGGGCGCGCAGATCGTTCCCATCTTGTACTTCTGGCAGCCGCCCGCGCCGTCGCACTTGCCGTCGGCGGCGCAGCTGGCCGCCGTCATGTCCGTGCAGACGCCGCGCGGATCGACGTTGCCCGCGGCGACGAGCGTGCACTTGCCGGGCGCCGACGCGAGCGCGCAGCTGCGGCAGCCGCCCGCGCAAGCCGTGTCGCAGCACGTGCCGTCGACGCAGTGGGTGGAGTTGCACTCGGTGCCCGCCGAGCACGGCTGCCCGTTCTGCTTGGGTCCGCACAGGCCCTTGACGCAGGCGTGGTCCATATCGCAGTCGTTGTCGCTGAGGCAGACCTTGTTGCACGATCCGTCGACGCACTTGAAGGGGCTGCAGTTCTGCACGCCGGGCGGCTGGCACGTGCCGACGCCGTCGCACGTCCCGGGCGTGTTGCGACGCGTACCCGTGCACGAGGGCGCGACGCACTGAGTTTCGGCGGCGTACTTCGCGCAGCCGCCGAAGCCGTCGCAGGCGCCCGTCGTGCCGCAGCTCGGGGCGCCCAGGTCCCTGCAGATCGCGCGCGGGTCGGGCGCGCCCTGATCGACGGGCCAGCACGTGCCGAGGCGGCCCGGCAGCGCGCAGCTCACGCAGCCGCCGCCGCACGCGACGTTGCAGCAGACGCCGTCGGCGCAGAACCCCGACGCGCAATCGGCGTTGGCGGTACAGGTCGCGCCCTTCATCTTCTTGCCGCAGCTCGCGGCGACGCAGGCCTGGCCCATCACGCACTGGCTCGACTGCGTGCAGGTCGCGTAGCACGTGTTCGTCATCGCGTTGCACGAGAACGGCGCGCAGATGACCTCGGGCCCCGGGCGGCAGCGCCCGGCGCCGTCGCACGAGCGCGCGCCCACGACGGCTTCGCCCTGGCACATGCCCTGGCCACACTGCGTCCCCGCCGTGAAGCGGCGGCAGGCGCCCGCGCCGTCGCACGTGCCGTCCCAGCCGCACGTCGTCGGATCGGCCGCGGGACAGGTCGAGGCTTCACGCGGCTTCGCGCCCGCCGAGAGGAAGGTGCACGTGCCCATCGAGCCGGGCGCGCTGCAGGTCTTGCACGACTCGGTGCAAGCGGAGTTGCAGCACAGGCCATCGACACAGTAGTTGCTCGTGCAGTCGGCGGCGCAGCTACAGGACTGGCCGTCCGACTTCTTCGTGAGCGAATCGCTCTTGCAGGCGGCGTCGCCCGACGTTTGATCGTGGCGCGCGTCCGTGGGGCCGCCCGTGCCGCCGGCGCCGTCGCTCTGCGCGCCTCCGTCATTGTTCGTGCGCGAGGCGGGCGGCCCGTTGCTGCCGCACCCGATCTCCGAAAACGAAAGCGCCGTCATCAACGAGAGCAACGCGACGCACGCGGCTTTCGTCATCGTTGCATTCGTTAAGCGAAAGTACGGCAATATGCGCGGACGCTAACACGCGCGCCGGGACGAGTGAACTGCCGCACACGGCGCGACCAATGTAGGCGCCGCGTTTATTTGGGCAGCGCGGTTTGAACGCGCCGCGGCTCAGCCGCTCAGCCGAGCGTGCCGACCGCGAAGTTGATCGCGAGGGCGAGGATGACCGTGTTGTAGGCGAATGACAGCATGGCGTGCAGCAGCGTCTCGCGGCGCAGGCGCCGCGTCGTCACGGTGACGTCGGACACCTGGAAGCACATGCCGATCGTGAAGGCGTAGTAGGCGAAGTCGAGGTAGGCGGGGTGCTCGCCGCCCGGGAAGCCGAGGCCGCCCTCGCGTTCGCGACCGTCGCGGTAATAGAGGTGGGCGTAGCGCAGCGTGTACATCGTGTGCGTGACGAACCACGCCGCGCCCACGGCGATGAGGCCGAGCGCGAGGAACAGGGGTCGCCCTTCAATGGGGCACGTACGCGCGCCGCGCAGCGCGTAGCCCGTCGCAAAGAGGCTGAAGGCGCTCGCGAGGATGACGAGGCCGCCGACGACGAGGCGGCCGGGATCGTGCGACGCGGCCCACGCGCGCGTGCGCGCCGGCGCGGCGCGCGCGATGAACGACCAGGCGAGCACGGCCATGGCGATCGCGGCGCCGTCCCAGCCCGCGATGATCTTGAGCGTGTCGCCGAAGCGCCCTGGCGCGATCGCCGACGCGAGGATCCCCGCGGCGACGCCGACGGCGAGGCGGATCCACGCGGGGCGCGACGGATGCTCGGGGGGCCGCTCGTCGGCCTCGTCGCGCGCGCGTCCGTCGTTTGGCTCCGCCAACTAGCCCTCGGTCTCGTTGACCTCGCCCGGGAACCCGAAGTGCACGGTGGGCAACCCCGGCTGCTCGAGCTTCGGGATCGAGAGCGTGAACGGGTGCAACGAGACGATGCGGAACGAGGCGGCGCCCTGGCCGAACCACGTCCGGATGCAGATGTCCTGGTCGACGGGCGTCGTCACGGCCTCGTCGGTGATGGCCCAATCATTGAACAGCAGCACCTTCTCCGGATCGCGGCGCACGAAGCCGAACGGCTGCCACTTCGCGCCGCGCGTGCCGCCGTGGCGGAACGCGAAGTGCCACACCGTGGGGAACGTGCCCTGCGGACGGCGCGGGCGCACGACGAGGTCCTGGTAGAAGTTCTTGCCGTCGCGCGGATCGTGCGCGAACTCGTTGACGACCCACTCGCGGTTGAAGAACCGGCGCGCCATCGGCTGCGGCGGCCACTCCTCGGCCGTGTCGCTGAAGTAGCGAAAAAACGCCAGCGCCTTCAGCAGGCCGCTCCAGCGCCCCGTGCGCGCGGCGCGCACGATCTTCGGCCACAGCGTCGGGAAGTTCTCGGCGTCGAACGTCCACAGCGCCGTCGGGTCGACGTCGAGCGCGCCCGCGAGCGCGAGGATGCGCTCCTCGTCGCGCGGGAAGTGGCGACCATCGGAGGACAGCCACCGCGTGACCGTGCTCCGGTCGGGTGGTTCGTCCAGAGGCAGAGCCGCGGCGAGCCGCGAGATGCTTCCGCCGAAGCGATCTCCGATGAGGCCACGGATGCGCTCGCTATCGAGCCTCAGCGCGGACACCAAAACACTGTTGCATCGCGTGACGCCGCATTGCAACTGGGAACAGAGGCCTCGATGTTATTGCGGTCTGGTCGTGACCGTCGCAAGCACGACCGGTTACTCGCTCGCGTGAGCCTTCGGCGAGCTCCGGCTCGACGAGGTCCCCAGCGTTCGAGGCACCCGTTTCCGGACGCGGCGATCGCGCGGTTCCGCGCGTCATGGCCCTGCGTGCTCCGCGCGGTCGCTGCTCCCCCGGGACCTCACGCGGCAGATCCGCGTGTTTGGCGGCGCCGCGTTCGTTTTCGACCGTTGGTCGGGAAGAACGCGCAGGGTGCCCACCTCAAATAGTTCGAGTCGTGCACAAACGAACTCTCGGAGATCACTCCACTATGGAGTCCGAATCTTCGAGCGAGGTGAGCCACCGATGATCATGACGATGAACACCAGCGCCACGCACGCGACCGTCGACGCGGCGGGCATGCGCGCCCAGAACAGCAGCCTTCTCCTCAAGGTCATCTGGCGCGAACGCCACATCTCGCGCGCCGACATCGCCCGCGTCACGGGTCTGTCACCGTCGACGGTCTCGGCGATCGTCGCGGGGCTTCAGCAGGCCGGGCTCGTGCGCGAGACGGGCGCTGGTCTGTCGCGTGGCGGGCGTCGCCCGACGATGATCGGCTTTTGCGACGACGTGTTCGCGCTCGTGGGCGTCGAGATCGGCGCCTCGCACGTCACGGTCGTCGTCACCGATCTGCGGGCCGACGTGCGCACGGCGCGCTGGGGCCAGCACTCGGTGCGCACCGATCCCGACGGCGCGATCGCGACCGTGCGCGCATTCATCGACGACGGCCTGCGCGAGCTCGGCATCGCGCACCGCCAAGTCATCGGCATCGGCGTGGGTGTCCCGACGCCCGTGCGTCCGAACACGCCGGGCCGTTTGTCTCCGCTCGTCAGTCCGACTTGGCCGAACTGGCCGGCCTGGCGCGATCACGACGTCCACGAGATCCTGTCGGCGGCGTACGGCCTGCCCGTGTTCGTCGAGAACGACGCCAACCTGGGCGCGCTCGGCGAACAGTGGTGGGGCGTCGGCAACGATGGTAAGGATCTGACCTACATCAAGATCGGCACGAGCGTGGGCTCCGGGCACATCATCAACGGTGAGCTTTATCGCGGCGCGGGAGGAACAGCAGGTGAGATCGGCCACCTCCGCATGGATCCCGCGGGGCCTCGCTGTCCGTGCGGCCTCACGGGCTGCCTCACGACGTTCATCGGCGCCGAGACCCTCGTCGAGCGCGCGCGGCGTGAGGTGGGTCACGGGGGCGGAGGCGCGACGATCGCGAGCGTCGGCGATGTCGTTCGCGCGGCGCGCGCGGGCGACGCAGGGGCGGGGCGCATCGTCGCCGACGTGGGCGCCCACCTCGGCGTCGCCGTGGCCAGCCTCATGAACGTGCTCAATCCGGCCGTCGTCGTGCTGGGCGGCGAGATCACGGGCGCGGGCGAGCTGCTGCTCGAGCCCGTGCGTGCGGCCGTGCGCGATCGTTCGCTCGCGGCGACGTTCGACGACACGCCCATCGTGACGAGCAACCTCGGCGACAAGGCCATCGCCGTGGGCGCCGCCACGATGGTGCTGCGCGCGGCGCTCGCCGATCGCGCGCTCTTCCCGGCGCTCGCCGCCCGCGTCGGAACGGCCTGAGGTGTGAAGCGGGGTGAGTCATCGAAGATCGCACGCCCCGCATCGCGCTCGCTGCCGTGACGCCGTGACGACGCGCGCGCGCGTCGCGCTGCTCTTCGTCGCGGGCCTCCTCGCGCCGCTCGGCTGTCGCGGCGCCGTCGCGCCGCCGCCCGGCGTGCTGTCGATCTCCGTCGAGAAGCAGAGCGCGTGGGTGCGTAATTTCAACCCGGTCGCGCCGGGCGAGGGCGCGCGCTTCCCGACGCGCGCCGGCGTCTACGAGCCGCTGCTGGTCTTCAACACGTTGACCGACGCGTACGTGCCGTGGCTCGCGACCGGCTACAGCTGGTCGTCGGACCACATGACGTTGCGCTTCGATCTGCGCGCGGCGCGCTGGTCGGACGGCGCGCGCTTCACGGCGGCCGACGTCGTCTACACGTTCGGCATGCTGCGCGATCACCGCGCGCTCGATCAGCGCAACGTGTGGGACTTCATCCAAGACGTCCGCGCGTTGGGCGAGCGCGCCGTCGAGCTGCGCTTTCGGCGCGTCTACGTGCCCGGGCTCGCGGACGTCGCGCAGCAGATGATCGTTCCCGCGCACGTGTGGCGCGCCGTCGCCGATCCCGTGACGTTCGCGAACCCGAACCCGGTCGGCACGGGGCCGTTCACGGAGGTGCGCGCGTTTCGCAACCAGGTCTACGAGCTGGGCAAGAACCCATTTTATTGGCAGCCCGGCAAGCCCAAGGTCGAGGCGCTGCGCTTCCTCGCGTACCCGGGCAACGAGCAGGCGAACCTCGCGCTCGTCGAGGGTGACGTCGATTGGGCGGGAGACTTCGTGCCGTCGGTCGAGCGCACGTTCGTGCGGCGCGATCCGGCGCACAATCACTACTGGTTCCCGCTCGTGGGCAGCATGGCCTTCCTCTATGCCAACACGGCGCGCGCCCCCTTCGACGACGTCCGCGTGCGCAAGGCGATCAGCATGGGCATCGATCGCCCGAAGATCGTCGACGTCGCGATGTACGGGTACACGCGGCCCGCCGACGGCACGGGGCTCACCGACGCGTACGCGGCGTGGCGCGATCCGACGCTCGCGGCGCAGGGCTGGGTGAAGCTCGACGTCGTGGGCGCGAACCGCCTGCTCGACGAGGGCGGCTACGCGCGCGATCGCGACGGCGTCCGACGCACGCACGACGGGCGGCCGTTTCGCTTCGACGTCGAGGTCGTCAACGGCTGGTCGGACTGGGTGCGCGCGGGCCACGTCATCGCGCACGACCTGCGCGCGCTGGGCTTCGACGTCCGGCTGCGCACGTACGAGTTCGGCGCCTGGTACACGCGCCTCGGGCGCGGCGAGTTCGATCTGTCGATCGCGTGGTCGGTCGAGGGGCCGAACCCGTACGGCTTCTATCGCTGGCTCATGTCGAGCCGCACGGTGCGGCCCGTGGGCGAGATGGCGGGCGGAAACTGGCACCGCCTCGGCGACGCCGCCGTCGACGATCTGCTCGCGCGCTTCGAGGTCACCGACAACCCCGTGCAGCAGCACGCGCTCATGACGCAGATCGAGGCGCGCTTCGTCGAGCTCGCGCCCGCGATCCCGCTGTTCCCCAACCCGGCGTGGGGCGTCTTCAGCACGCGCCGCTTCGAGGGCTTCCCGTCGGCGGAGAATCCGTACGCGTCACTGTCGCCGCACCGCGAGCCCGAGCGCCTCATCGTGCTGACGACGCTCGCGCCGAAGGTGGTGGCGCCTTGAGCTACGCGCTCCGCCGCTTCGGCTTCTACCTCGTGTCGGCGTGGGCCTCGATCACGTTGAACTTCGCGATCCCGCGCCTCATGCCGGGCGATCCCACGGCGGCGCTCGTCGCGCGCTTCAAGGGGCAGATGTCGCCCGAGGCGCTGCGCGCGCTGCGCCACGCCTTCGGGCTCGTGCCGGGCTCGACGTTCACGCAGTACTTCACCTACCTCGCGCACGTCGCGCGCGGCGACCTCGGCCTGTCGATCGCGTACTTCCCCGCGCCCGTGACCGACGTCATCGGCACGGGCTTCGGGTGGACGCTCGGGCTCGGCGGCGTCGCGCTCGTGATCAGCTTCACGCTGGGCACGTTGCTGGGCGTCGTCGCCGCGTGGAAGCGCAACGGGCGTCTCGATCAGTGGCTGCCGCCCGCGCTGTCGTTCCTGGGCGCGTTCCCGTACTTCTGGCTCGCGATGCTCGTGCTGTACCTCTTCGGGTTCACGCTGCATTGGTTCCCGCTGCAGCACGCGCGCGATCCGGATCTCGAGGGCGTGTCGGCGCTCTCGTCGGCGCTCGACGTCGCGAGGCACGCCGTGCTGCCCGCGACGGCCGTCGTGCTCGCGACGCTGGGCGGGTGGATGCTCAGCATGCGCGGCGCCATGCTCGCCGTGCTCGGCACCGACGCCCTCAAGCTCGCGACGGCCAAGGGCCTGACGCCGCGCCGGATCATGTGGGCCTACGCCGCGCGCAACGCGCTCTTGCCCAGCCTCACGAGCTTCGGCATGGCGCTGGGCTTCGTCGTGGGCGGCTCGCTGCTCACGGAGATCGTCTTTTCGTACCCGGGGCTCGGCTACCTGCTCGTGCAGGCCGTGCGCAACCAGGACACGCCGCTCATGCAGGGCCTCTTCCTCATGATCACGCTGTCGGTGCTCGCGGCGAACTTCCTCGTCGACCTCGTGTCGATCTGGCTCGATCCGAGGACGCGCGCGTGAGCGAGTCGCTGCGCCAGTTCTTCGCGAGCCGCAAGGCGGCGTTCGGCGCCGCCGTCGTCGCGGCGTTCGCCGTCATGGCACTCGTAGGGCCGTTCGTCGTCGGCGATCCGACGGCGTTCGTCGCCGTGCCGAACCTTCCGCCGTCGTGGACGCACCTGCTCGGCACGACGGGGCAGGGGCAGGACGTGCTCGCGCAGACGGTCGCGGGCGCGCGCGTGACGCTGCTCGTGGGTTTCACCGTCGGCGTGTTCGTCACACTCGTGGGCGCGTTCATCGGAATCACGGCCGGATACCTCGGCGGTCGCTCCGACGCCGTGCTCTCCGTGCTCATCAACGTGTTCCTCGTGATCCCGGGGCTGCCGCTTGCGATCGTGCTCGCGGCGTACCTACCGCCCGGGCCGGGCAGCATCGTCATCGTGCTGTCGTTCGCGGGCTGGGCGTGGAGCGCGCGCGTGTTTCGCGCGCAGGCGCTCGTGCTGCGCAACCGCGAGTTCATCCAGGCGGCGATCGTGTCGGGGGAGGGCGCGCTGCGCGTCGTGTTCGTCGAGTTGCTGCCCAACATGGCGTCGCTCGTCGCGTCGGCGTTCATCACGACGACGGTCTACGCCATCGGCGCCGAGGTGGGCCTCGAGTTCCTCGGCCTCGGCGATCCTGGCTCGGTGACGTGGGGGACGAATCTTTATTGGGCCAGCAACGACTCGGCGCTGCTCACGGGGGCGTGGTGGACGTTCGTGCCGACGGGCGTGTGCGTGGCGCTCGTGGGCTTCGCGCTCACGATGCTGAGCTACGCCATCGACGAGGTCACGAACCCGCGCCTCGGCGCGGGGCGCGACACGGATCAGCCCGCGCCCGTCGAGCGCACGGCGACGCCGTCGGGCGCGATCGACGCCGACGTCTCGCCGCTGCCCGAGGTGCCGCGCGAGCTGCTGCCGCCCGACGCGACGCCGCCGCCCGAGCTTCACACGCCCATGCCGCCGCCCGCGGGCGCGCTGCTCTCGGTCCAGGGTCTCACGGTGCGCTACCACGGACGCGAGCAGGCCGCGCTCGACGGCGTTTCGCTGGCGATTCACCCGGGCGAGATCTTCGGGCTCGCGGGCGAGTCGGGCAGCGGCAAGTCGACGTTCGGAGACGCCGTGCTGCGGTTGCTGCCCAACTGGGCGCGCGTCACGGGCGAGATCCGCTTCGTGGGGCGCGACGTGCTCGCGCTCGCGCCCGACGACCTGCGCGCCTACCGGTTCAGGGAGGTCTCGGTCGTCATGCAGAGCGCGCTCGACGCGCTCAACCCCGTGGCGACGATCGCCGAGCAGATCATCGACGTCGTGCTCGCGCACCAACCGCTCACGAGGAGCGCGGCGCGTGAGCGCGCGGGCGCGCTGCTGCACATCGTGGGGCTCGAGGCGTCGCGCCTCGACGCGTACCCTCACACGCTGTCGGGGGGCGCGCGGCAGCGCGTCGCGCTCGCCATCGCGCTCGCGCTCGACCCGCGCCTCATCATCCTCGACGAGGCGACGACGGCGCTCGACGTCGTCACGCAGCGCGAGCTGCTCGACCGCCTCGCCGAGTTGCGCGCGACGCTGGGCCTGTCGGTCCTGTTCATCACGCACGATCTGCCGCTGCTGCTCGCGCGCTGTGATCGCGTGGGCGTGCTGTACCGCGGGCGTCTCGTCGACGTCGCGCCGGCGGCGCACCTGCCGCGCGTCGCTCGCCACCCGTACACGAGGCGCTTGCTCTCGGCGTTCCCGTCGCTCGGGCCCGCGCCGCAGCTCGGCGCCGGTGCGCGACCCGAGTCCGCGTCGGGCGAGATCGGGGGGACCAGATGAGCGTGCCCACGCCGCCGTTCGGCGCGGCCACGGGCCCCGTGCTCGAGGTCGTCGGCCTCAAGAAGACCTTCTTGTTGTCCGGGTTCCCGGCGCGACGACGCTCCGTGCTCGACGACGTCTCGTTCTCGCTGGGCGCGGGCGAGATCGTCGCGCTCGTCGGCGAGTCGGGCAGCGGCAAGAGCACGCTCGCGCGCATCGTGGCGCGCCTCGAGCGCGCCGACGCGGGCGCGCTCAAGCTCGAGGGCGCCGACGTCTTCCGCACGG
>DATAZS010000394.1:0-7958 GCA_036271915.1 Polyangia bacterium | reverse complement strand
AAAATTCGAGGCCGAGGGTGACTGAGTCGGAGGTCGCCGAGCGGGGTTTGGATCTCGTTTTCTCCGGCGACCAACTTTTTCGGGAGCTTCGACATGCGGAAATGGGCTCTGGTGGCGTTCGTGCTGTCGGCAGCGACGGCGGGGATCGTGGGTTGCGGTGGCTCGTCGCCTCGCAAGGTCGACGCCGGCGCGGCGGGCGCTGGTGGCTCTAGCGGCAGCGGAACGGCCGGGGCGGACACGGGCTCGGCTGGCGCGACGACTGGAACAGCGGGCGCCATTGGCGCCGCGGGTGCCGGCACGGCGGGCGCGGATGCCGCGGCGGGCACGACCGGTGCGGCGGGGGCGACTGATCAGGATGCCGGCACGGCCGGGGCACTTGGAACGGCGGGAGCGCCGGCTCCGTATTGTGATACGCACGCGCAGCGCGCGCTCCCCTACAACATCGCCACCGACTTCAAGGTCGTCCACATCCTGAGCAACAACACGTCGGCCGGGTTCTGGACGAACGTCGCGCAGGCAGATTGCTCCGACAGCCCGACGTATCCGTCGTTCCCGAGCCCCGACGCGGGCGTCGACGCTACGGCCGACGCGCCAGCCGATGCGCCGGCCGAGGGTGGAACGACTGACGGTGGCGTGACCGACGCCGCTGGCGAAGGCGGCGACGCCATTACGTCGTTCGGGCTCGCCGTCGACGTCGATGCCGGCGTCGACAGCGTGTCAGACGCCGCGAGCGAAGCCGCGAGCGAAGCAGGGACCGACGCGGTGACGACCACCGCTGACGGCGGCACCGACGGCGTGGCCTCTGGCGACGGCAGCGTCGATGCGGGTGCTCCCGGCCCGGCGTGCTACGAGTTCTCGTACGATCCGGACAACTGCACGGGGGTGGCGTGCTGGGCCGGCGTCGTGTTCGAGGTCAGCGACGTCCAGGGACCGAGCACCGACACGAAGGGCGTCTGCATCGCGCACGGCGCGATGGGCATCCAGTTCTGGGCGCGCGCCAGCAAGAACGGCGCGAACGTGAAGTTCGGCTCGATCGGCGAGGGAATCGGAACGACCGAGTACAACCGGCTGCTCACGACGACGTGGACCCGCTACTTCATCGCGATCGGTCCGACGGCCCAGGACTCGTACGACGAGACCGCGGGCGACATGCAGGGCGTGTGGAACGCGTTCTCGGTCGTCGTCGATCCGGGCGACTACGTGGGCGGTGCCTACATCGAGGTGAAAGACATCAGCTGGATCGCGGGCACGCAGTAGTCGCGTGCTCGTCGACGACCCAGTCGACACAGCGTGAGTCATAGAAGCGGCGGGCGCGCGAGCGTCCGCCGCTTTTTTTGCCCACGTGTCCGCGCTCAATCGCGCTACGGAATGGGCGGGATCGCGATCGTGTCCCACGCGGGCGTCGTGTTGAGCGTCGCCACGTTCTGGTTCCACAGGTAGATCGCGGGGAAGGTCTGCACGGATGTCTCGTCGACGACGATCGCCGTCGCGTAGAGCTGCGAGACCTGCACGGTGCTCCCACCTGCGGTCACGGGCGGCGTGCCGTAGCGATTCGACGAGAAGATGAGCCAGTAGTACGACTTGCCCTCGAACATGCTGGGCGCGCCCGAAGGAAGCTGACCGGGAGCCCACTTCGCCCAGTGGTTGTTGATGCCCGGGCTCACCATTCCGGAGCACTTCGGCGGATCGTTGGCCACGAGGCGCGTCGGCGTGGGCGCGCCCGTCGCGGGGACGACGTAGAGCTCGGCGAGCGGATTGGCGTACATCGAGCCGCCCGCGGGAACGCGATCGAACACGACGAAACGATCGTCGGACGAGAACGCGGGGTAGTACTCGTCGTTGTCGGGATCGGCGGCGCCCATGAGCGGAGTCGCGGCGCCGCCCATGCGATTGTTGTACGGCACCTGATACAGATCCGACGGGCCCGCGTCGAGGCGACCGTCCTGTCCGACGGCGGTCGACGAATAGACGATCGTCTTGCCGTCGTGGCTCCACGTCGGGTTGCCGGCGCCGCGCTCGTCGCCCTCGCGCGCGATGATGCCGAAGTGCTTGCCCTCGACGGGGCAGCCGTTCGTGACGGGCGGCGCTTCGAGGTCGAGCCACGCGAGCCGCACGTTCTGCTGGTTCTGCATATAAGCCGTGCAGGGCGCCGTCAGATAATACGGCGAGACGGCGATGCGATCGCCCGTCGTCCAGTGGGCGCCCGAGAAAGAAAAGATGCCCATGCCGGGCTGGCGAATGGTGTCGATGCCGCCCAATGTCGCATATCCCCCCGGCGTGCCCTGCATCGGCGTGAGGCCGACGCGTCCGGGCTTCACGCCCGCGATCGCCATGTTCCAGGGATAGTTGTCGATGAACGCCACGGAGTCTCCGTCGGGCGTCGAGTTGTGGCATCCGATGCACGTCACGGGACGAAGGGCGTTGTTCGCCGAGCGCGTCTGCATCTGGACGTCAGGCACGCCCAGCGCCTGGACGGTGCTCTCGTCACCCACCGTGAACCCTTGCAGCGACGACGACGTCGGGCCCGGGTTGCCGAGATCGGCGGGGACCGCCGCCCAGAAGACGATGCTGCCGGGCGCCTTCACGGGCGGGATCGAGAAGGTGACGGAGGTCGCGCCGCCGCCGAGCGCGCGCACGGTGATGGTGACGTCGAACTGCTTCTGGGTGCCGAGCACGCTGTGCGTGAGGGCGAGCCAGATCGCCTTCGGCATCGTCCACGTGTCGCTCGTCGTGTAGCCGAGCAGATCGTCCTGCTCCATGGCGGAGTGGACGCGGATCTCGGTCAGCGTGCCAGGAACGGTCGGCGTGAACTTCACGCGCGGGCGCAGCCAGTTCGCGGGGAAGAGTGCGCCGTCTTCGGGCTCCGTCACGCACGGGCCGGCGCCCGTCGGCGCGCCGCTGAACATCGAGGGCGCGTCGGCGGGCACGCCGGTCTCCAAGATGGGCGCGACCGAGAAGTCAGCGCACAACCCGTCGCACGTGGGCGGAATGACGGAGGACTCGAAGGCGAGGTCGAAGCTCGCGTCGATCGTCCCCGCCGCACCAGCGGCGGCATCGGCGCCGGCGGTGCCAGCGGTGCCGCCACCCGACTGGGCCTTGATCCCAGCGCACGCGCCGACGGTGAGCGTGAGCATCGACAGAACGAACGCGCGTCCGTGTGCGTGCCCGGCGGACAGACCCGTGGCATTTGAAAAACGATTCACCTGATCCAACCAAGTCGACCCAATCGGCCCAATAGACCATGGCGGTTGGCCAAACCGTCGTCGTCGCTTGGGTCGTTCGTCAGTGTAGTCCGGGCGCTTCGTGGCCGCTACGCGCCACGTACTCGAGATAGCCGCCACCGTAAGGAGTGGGACCGTCGGGGCCGAGCTCGAGGACGCGATTCGACAGCTGCGCGAGGAACTGTCGGTCGTGCGACACGAAGAGCATCGTGCCCTCGTACTCGCGCAGCGAGCGAACGATCATGTCCTTCGTCGCCATGTCGAGGTGGTTGGTGGGCTCGTCGAGGACGAGGAAATTGGGCCGCTCGTAGAGGATGCGCGCGAGCACGAGGCGCGCCTTCTCGCCGCCCGAGAGCACGCGGCAGAGCTTGTCGATGTCCTCTCCCGAGAAACCGAAGGCGCCCGCGAGCGTGCGCAGCGAGCCCGGGTTCGCGAGCGGGAACGCCGCCTCGAGCACCTCGTAGACCGTCTTGTCGGGCTCGAGGATCTCCATGGCGTGTTGCGCGAAGTAACCCATCTTGACGCTGGCGCCGATCGTGACGCCGCCCGCGTCGGGCTGCGACTCGCCCGCGACGAGCTTGAGCAGCGTCGATTTGCCCGCGCCGTTGATGCCCATGACGCACCAGCGATCCTTGCGGCGAATCGCGAGGTCGAGGCCGTCGTAGATGATCTTCTCGCCGTAGCGCTTCGCGACGCGCTCGATCTTGACGACGTCCTCTCCTGAGCGCGAGCAGGGCGGGAACTCGAACTCGAGGGTCTTCCTTCGCTTGGGCGGCTCGACCTTCTCGATTTTGTCGAGCTTCTTGACGCGTGACTGGACCTGCGAGGCCTTGGCGGCCTGGGCCTTGAAGCGCTCGATGAAGCGCATCTCCTTCGCGAGCATCGCCTGCTGGCGCTCGTAGGCGGCCTCGGCGTGCAGCTCGTTGATGGCGCGCTGCTTCTCATAGAAGTCGTGGTTGCCCGAGAAGCTCGTGAGGACGCCGCCGTCGATCTCGATGATGCGGCCCACGATGCGATTCATGAACTCGCGATCGTGCGACGTCATGAACAGCGCGCCCTCGTACGCCTTGAGGAAAGTCTCGAGCCAGATGATCGACTCGAGGTCGAGGTGGTTCGAAGGCTCGTCGAGGAGCATGGCGTCGGGGCGCATCAACAAGATGCGCGCGAGCGCGACGCGCATCTTCCAGCCGCCCGACAGCAGCGCGACGTCGCCGTCCTGCATGGCCTGAGAGAAGCCGAGGCCCGCGAGGATCTCTCTCGCGCGCGCCTCGAGCGCGTAGCCGCCGAGTTCGTCGAAGCGTGCCTGCGCCTCGCCGAAGCGCTCGAGCAGCTTGTCGAGCTCGTCGGCGCGCGTCGGATCGGCGAGCGCCTCCTCCATTTGCTTGAGCTCGGCGGCGGCCTCGGCGACGGCGCCCGCGCCCGCCATGACCTCGGCGACGACGGGGCGGCCCGCCATGTCGCCCACGTCCTGGCTGAAGTAGCCGATCGTGACGTTGCGATCGATGGAGACCTGCCCCTCGTCGGGGGACTCCTCGCGCATGATCATGCGGAAGATCGTCGATTTGCCGGCGCCGTTCGGGCCGACGAGGCCGACCTTCTCACCGCGGTGGATGGCCGCAGAGGCCTCGACGAACAGGATCTGCGGGCCGTGTTGCTTGCTGATTTGATCGAGGCGAATCACGAGGGCGTGCGTCCTACCAAGGAAGTCACGCCGAGCGCAACGTCTCGAGCTCGGCCCAGCGCGCGAAGAGCCGCTCGACCTCGGCCTGCGCCGTCGCGACCTCGTCGGCGAGCGCGATGATGCGCGCGGCGTTGCTCGCGATCGCGGGGCTCAGCAGCTCGGCCTCGAGGGTCTTCACCTTGGCCTCGGCCTCGGCGATGCGCGCCTCGCTGCCCTCCCACTCGCGCTGCAGGTTGAAGCTGAGCTTCTTCTTCGGCGCGGGCGCCGCGGCGGCCACAGGCGCCGCCGCGCGGCCGCGCGCGTTCGCCGTCTGCGTGCGGTGCCAGTCCTCCCACTGCTCGAGGCCCGCGAACGACGTCACCCTGCCCTCCTCGCCGGGCAGCGTGTGAAAGGCGAGGATCTGCGTCGCGACCTGATCGAGGAAGTAGCGATCGTGGGTCACGAGCAAGACGGCGCCGTCGAAGCTCGTGAGCGCCTCCTCGAGGATGCCGAGCGTCGCGAGATCGAGGTCGTTGGTCGGCTCGTCGAGCACGAGCACGCTCGCGGGGCGCAGCATGAGCTGCGCGACGAGCAGGCGGCTCTGCTCGCCGCCCGAGAGGCGGCCCACGGGCTGCGACATTTGCTCCGAGCGAAAAAGAAAGCGCTCGAGGTAGCCGTGGCGGTGCTGGCGCGCGCCGCGAAACTGCACGAAGTCGCCGTCGGGGCACACGGTGTCGGCGACGGTGCGCGCCGGATCGAGCGCGGCGCGGTCCTGCTCGAAGAAGGCGATCTCGAGGCCGTGGACGCGCGAGACCTCGCCCGACGTCGGCGCCTGCGCGCCTGTGAGCACGCGCAGCAGCGTCGACTTGCCGCAGCCGTTGGGGCCGAGGAGCCCGAGGCGCGAGCCAGGCCCCACGATGAGATCGATCGGGTCGAACACGGCGCGATCGCCGTAGCTCACGGAGACGCGCTTCGCCTCGATGAGGCGCTTCGTCTTGCGGCCCGTGCCCTGGAAGTCGAGCTCGACGGAGCGCTTCGTGTTGCGCGTGCCGAGCTCGGCGACCTCGCCGGCGAGCGCGCCCGCGCGCTGGATGCGCGCCTGCTGCTTCGTCGAGCGCGCGGGCGGCCCGCGGCGCAGCCACTCCGTCTCGCGGCGCAGCGTGTTGCGCAGCACGTCCTCGCGCTGCTCCTGCGCCGCCATGGCGTCGGCCTTGCGCTCGACGTAGGTCGCGTAGTCGCCCGCGACGTCGAGCAGGCCGCCCGCGTTGCGGCGGTCGAGCTCGAGGATGCGGTTCGCGGCGCGCTGCAGGAACAGCCGGTCGTGCGTCACCGTGACGGTCGCGAAGCGCGCGCTCGCGAGGAAGCGCTCGAGCCACAGGATGCTCTCGACGTCGAGGTGGTTGGTCGGCTCGTCGAGCAACAGCAGATCGGGCTCGGTCACGAGCGAGCGCGCGAGCGCGACCCGCTTGCTCCAGCCGCCCGAGAGGCGTTCGACCGATTGCTCGGCGCCCGCCTCGGCGCCCGCGAGGCCGAGCTTCGCGATGAGCTCGTCGACGCGCGCTTCGTCCTCCCACGAGCCGGTCGGCGCGCGCAGGCCCGAGGCGACGGCGGCGCGCACCGTCGCGCCCGGCTCGAACACGGGCGCCTGCGGCAGGTAGGCGACGCGAAGGCCGCCGCGCCGCGAGACGGCGCCGCGATCGACGCCGAGCTCGCCTGCGAGGATGCGCAGCAGCGTCGACTTCCCCGCGCCGTTGGGGCCGATGAGGCCGACGCGGTCGCCGTCGGCCAGCGTGAAGCTCACGTCGTCGAAGAGCGCCCGCGCGCCGAAGGTGTGCCCGAGGGCCTGCGCAGACAAAAGAATCGCCACGCGGCGGAGTGTAGTCTAGACCCGGCTTCGCGCTCGTCGGTTAAGCTGCCGCCGTGTCGGATTCCGAGCGCAGCCTCGACGCGGTCGTCATCGGCGCGGGCGTCGTGGGCCTGGCCGTCGCGCGGGCCCTCGCGCGCGCGGGGCGCGACGTCGTCGTGCTCGAGGCCGCGAACGCCATCGGCACGCAGACGAGCTCGCGCAACTCGGAGGTCATCCACGCGGGCTTCTACTACCTCACGGGATCCTTGAAGGCGCGGCTGTGCGTCGCGGGACGGCGCGCGCTGTACGACTATTGCGCCGCGCGCGGCGTCGCGCATCGCCAGATCGGCAAGCTCGTCGTCGCGACGACCGACACCGAGTTGCCGACGCTCGAGGGCTACGCCGCGCAGGGCGCCGCGAACGGCGTCGACGACCTCCGCCTCATCGACGCTCACGAGGTGCGCGCGCTCGAGCCCGAGGTCGAGCTGCGCGTCGCGCGCGCGCTGCTGTCTCCATCGACGGGCATCATCGACAGCCACGGCCTCATGCGCGCGCTCGAGGGCGACGCGCGCGACGCGGGCGCGGTCGTCGCCCTCGACGCGCCCGTCGTGGGCGGCGCCATCGCGCGCGACGAAATTCATCTTCACGTCGGCGGCGCGTCGCCGATGTCCGTGCGCTGCGCCGCCGTCGTCAACGCGGCGGGCCTGTTCGCGCCCGCCGTCGCGCGCACGATCGAAGGCCTGCCGCCCGCGACGATCCCAACGGCCCGCTTCGCGAAGGGTCACTACTTCATGCTCGCGGGGCGCTCGCCCTTTCATCGTCTCGTCTATCCGCTCGCCGTCGCGGGCGGGCTCGGCGTGCACGTCACGCTCGATCTCGGCGGGCAGGCGCGCTTCGGCCCCGACGTGTCGTGGGTCGATGGTGTCGACTACGCTTTCGACGAGTCGCGCGCCCCTGCGTTCTATGAGGCGATCCGACGGTACTGGCCCGGGCTGCCCGACGGCGCGCTGCGACCGGGCTACACGGGCGTGCGTCCCAAGCTCGCGGGCGCCGCCACGCAAGACTTCGTCGTGCAAGGGACCGAGGCCCACGGTGTCGCGGGCCTCGTCAATCTCTATGGCATCGAATCGCCGGGGCTTACCTCCTCACTTGCGATCGCCGAAGAAGTGGCGCGACGCTTGGGGCTTTGCCCATGACATTCGACCCATGCGCGCGATTTGCCTCGGCTTGG